>RFHI01000238.1 GCA_003696425.1 Candidatus Dadabacteria bacterium
AGTTGTTGACTACATCTATACTCGCATGCAGGTGCAGCAGCTTGTCGATTCAAAACTAAATCAGGTTGATATTAAAACTCTTTATCTTATCACAGGCGAGCAGGATTTCTGGTTGCGAGGGAGAAAACGGGAGCTTAAGAGGTTTTTAAAGGGAAAAGCTAATTCAATTAAATCTTCGCTGGACAGCTGGCTGGGCCTTAACTCGACCGGTGTAGAATTGGGATACGCTAACTATAGAGTTATTGAGCAGTCCGGCAGAATAATCGCCTTTGCTGCAATTGAAACCAGGCACAGGCACGGGCCGCCAATCAAAGCCTATGCGGTTGAAGGTGCTGGCACACTCGCTACGGGTACCCTGGATAGCCAGTTTAAAAGCCTTTTTTCGTCAAACGAGGCCAGTGGCACTGAGGCTCTTGCATCTCCCTTTTCAATCCCCTCTGCTCTATATGGCACACGCATTGAGCGCCACTACGGGCCAAGTAATGTTTTTGGTATAGCCAGGTCAACCCGCTTTTCACGCCAGTATAAAAACCAGTTTCCTACCAGTGACTATATGCGTCAGGCGGTAATTCTTGGTATTGCAGTTACTGTGGATCTTTCGAACACCTTCACCGGGCGAACTCTCAGCACAATTGGGATAGAACCTGTCATTCGTGATCTCAGGATTAAAACTCCCAGAGCCGATTTTTAGTTCCTACTGGCAGTTGTCGTAACAAATGTCACCGAAACTGTCAGTTTTATATGAGCTTTCCGGCTGACGCCTTACCGTGCGGCTGATTGTAACCGGGTTCATTGCCAGCACAATTAGTGGCAGATTATATTCCACCACAACCTGCACAGGATCCCCCGGATTGGCCGGTGGTGTAAGTTCTATTTTAAGGCAGTTTTTCTCTGTTGAAACACAATTTAAAGTCGCCTTCGGGAAGACACTTTCCAGATCGCGCCTTGCAATCTCAATTGCTTTTTGAAGTTTGCCGCCCTCTGCCGTTTCAGTTCCAAGCCTGCTGTAGTAATCGGCGGCATCATAAGCTGCCTCAGAGACGGCACTTCTGGCGCGCAGCACATTCATGGCATCAAAGGCTCCAAGGATTAGAGCCAATAAGATAGGTAACACCACAGCCTGTTCGAGAACTGCCAGGCCTGCTGAGCTTAGTATTCTTACAGATCCGGTCATATTACTTATATTAGCGGCCTGATTATTCTTATTCAACCTGGATTCACAGTTATTCTGAATAACCGCACATTACAGCAAGCTGTTTAAACAACAGCTCTATCGTGAGATATTTCAAACAACACTAAAACCACCTCTTTCTCTTAAAAAAGATCAGCATTACCCCCGCAATTAGCAGCATCAGCCCCCAGGCATAGGCATATCCAAACTTCCATTTCAGTTCAGGCATAACTTCAAAATTCATGCCGTATACTCCGGCAACAAAAGTAACAGGAATAAAAATTGTTGCAATTATTGTAAGCACCTTCATCGTTTCGTTTGCCCGGTTACCCACAACAGAGAGATACATGTCCACCAGACCGGACAGGATTTCACGCTGAATATCAACTGATTCAACTACCTGAAGCAGATGGTCATATACGTCTCTGAAAAAAACCTGTGTTTCCTCACTGATAAAATCCGGCGGTGCCTTCAAAAACTTTCCTAACACATCCCTGAGAGGGCTAACATGGCTGCGAATGTCGGTCACCCTGCGCTTCAGAAGGTAAAGCTCTTCTATGGTGTCTGAATGCGGGGCACTAAAAACTTCAATATCCAGCTTATCAATCCGCAGGCTGATTTCGTCTATGACAATAAAATAATGATCAACAACTGCATCAATCAGAGCGTAAACCAGGTAATCCGGACCGGACTTGCGCAGCCGCCCCTTTCCATTTATAAGCCTGTTCCTGACTTCGCTAAAGACATCGCCGCTACGCTCCTGAAGCGTCAGCACAATACCCGGACCAATGATAATACTCAGTTGCTCGACTTCAACCTCGTTATCTAATACATACAACATCTTCATTACTATGAAGATGTGATCGCCATACTCCTCTACCTTGGGGCGCTGGCTGGTGCTAAGACAATCCTCCAATACCAGCGGATGAATATTAAAGAGGCTGCCGATCTCTCCTATCAACTCCACATTATGCAGCCCATCTAAATTAAGCCATGTAACACCATCAACTTGAGGCAGTCCGCGGAGCTTTGAAAGATCCTCAAGCTCCAGCTGTTCATAGTCTGTTGAGTTATAGCGAATCAGTGTAAGGCGTTCCTTATCAACCTTCTTCTCTCCCACATGAATTAGGGTGCCCGGCGCTGTGCCTGGTTTTTTTCGGGATCTGCGTTTATGAACAGTATTCATTCTCTAACAGGCCTCCTTAAACTCAATCTGCCATCCATCGCTTACATCTTTTTACGGCTGACCCTCAACACCCAAATGGCAATAACGCATACCTGGAATAGCTACTGGATTTGCAGCCCTACCGATTACAATACCATCATACGGTGCATAATATTTATCACCACTGTAGCCAAAGACATTGATGGTTTCAGCAATCAGTTGCTTTTTCTTGATTCTCTCAGCCAGGCCAAAGTAAGTGTGTACCAGCCCGCCCGACTTGGTTCGCAGCCATTTGGACGACTTGCAAATTACCGGTGTGCGCGTAAGGCAAACATCACACGGCATCATACCCAAAAGTTCCATTACATTTCTGACTCCAACCTCACCCTCAAAGACCATTTCCCCCTGAATTACACTGGGATCTCCGGCTTCAACAGTAATGGCCGGTATCTTGCGCTGACGCGCAGCGTATCTAAGTGTGCCATCCTTACCGGGCACGTGTAAAATGATTTCCGGATTAATTCTGAGTGCCATATCGCGTACAGCAGCATTTTTCAGATCAGCGCGAACATATAAACAATTCAGCCGTCCCTGACTGGCCGTGTGTAAATCAATCAGATAATCACAGACCGGTAAAAAGGTTTTGCTAAAAGCATAAGCGTACTGCTCTGCTGGCACACCGGCAGGCTTGCCCGGGAAAACAGTATTGAGATCGACCTGATCGATAAATTTACGCTGCCCCGCCCGAAAAGCAGGAACATTTACAACCGGAGCGCAAAGCAAAGTCCCGCAAAGCTTTTCGAGGTCGAGCTTGCCGGCCAGGTTATGAATAATTTTTATTCCATTCAGTTCATCACCGTGAACCGCTGCTGTGAGCCCTAACACCGGCCCCGGCCTGCTTCCACGGCATATTATAAAGGGGATATTAAGGGGCGCACCGGTTGCAGACTGAAAAAGGGTTACATAAACATCACTTCTGCTGGCAACTGGATACTCGTTAATATCAATAGGTTTTACGGTTTTCTGTTTTTTGATAGGTCGGTTACTCATTTGCTTTATGGTCGTTTCTTATAATCTCGCTAATAAAAGCTTTGTCATCATTTAACGAGCTAAAAAGTTTATATCTAAAACTGCCCTTCTTGGTTACCAGGTTGCAGGCCATTTTATCGATTGCCACAGAAGCCATAACGGTTTGAACAAAGGCTTCTAACAGCTCATCAAGGCCTATCCCCAGCCTGTTAAAATCTCTTCTATCCATAAGAAGCAATCTGCTTGTATCAGAGTCCCATTTATCTTCTGCCAGCTTAACAGAGAGATTAGTTCCCAGCATGCTCCAGGAATCACCTCCTTCGACAATATTGTCCGCCAGCGGTTTTGCGGCTCGGCGGGCATAAACAGCTACTGGCGCATAACCGTTAGGGGTGGCTCCAACCATCATACGTAAATCTGCAACGTAAATGTGATTGTTCCGGTCCGGCACAGTACCGACGTGATAATATTTGCCATGCGCCCCTTCAGAGCTCCACTGGTAATTGCCTATCAGACTCTGTACTATAAAGCGATCATAATGAAACTCCCGCTGCATGAAAGCTTCCAGCTCAACTGGCGAAGTAACAGTAAAGACCCCCTGTCCGGCATTACTGTAAGGGATTTTTACAACAGCAAATCCACCGAACTTTTTAACCAGCAAAGGCACTTCAGCTTTGCTTACTTCACGAACAGTCTCAGGAGTTTTAATCTGCAATCCACTACCGGCAATCTCACTGTTAAAAAGATCGTACGCAATAGCTGCAACCATTTTGTTTCGTCCACCAGCAAGGCAACAGATGACTGGATTCAGCATAAAAGTCCGTAAACCATGCGGAAGGCGGTTCCAGGGCTTTTGGGTTACATAGCGAAAGGCTGCCCGCAACGGGATCCAGTCGTTACCCATATTTATTCCCAATATACGATTTTCAACCCGGGCATAGCGGTTATGGTCATCCTGAAAAAACGGCACAAGGTATACCTGCTCGTCGAAGTAATCGGCCATGGCTGCCGCATAACCGCTGGCTTCCATGTAGTTCTTATCGTAAATCACCGCCAGCGCTCCGGCAGGGGCGCGGGCTGCTTTAAGAGCCGGCGCAAATACACGATCTATCAGAAACCTGTATCCGCCCTGTTCCTGGTGTTCTGCAAAAAGCGGCATCGATTTTTGCCCGGACGGCGAAGAGTTGGTTTCAATTACAACCATCCTTCTGTTGCCGGCCGAGGTAGTTACATGTAAAAGATCTGCACCGGCCCACCTGAAAAACCGCGGCGAATAATGCAGGATTTCCTCAAGCACGCCCGGATCAACCCTGGGATTCAGGTGACAATAGCGGCTCACAAGGCGTTTTAGCGGTAATCGCAGGAAAAAATTGACCAGCGGATGTATGGCAGCATTCAGCACCCGGGTATAGTAATGCTGCACCGGGTCAAAACTGCCCGGAGTAACTGTTTCGATAACGCGATCCCCTGACGCAGCCATGCCAGTTAAATCGCTTCCTTGAAGACTGACCATACACAACTCCCAAAGTCATTTTTCAAACAGCCCCCCGTGCCCCCTTTTACAACAAAAGCCCGTGCACAGCCTCCCTGGAGACAATACACGGGCTTTTAAGGGCGACAAGCATGCCGCTATCCCAATCCGGACGTCCCGGATTGACGCCGGTAGCTGCTAGCTGCCTACATGCTGAAAATCCCTGTCCATAACCGTCTTCCTGCCCTCCTGCTGGGCGTGCTGGATAGCCTGGTTACAGAGATCACGGATTTTTTCAGATAAAAACGGGGCTACGTTACCGGACGTATTCATACCCGCATGAGCTTTAATATATTTCTTAAGTTTAGATACAACGACCAGAATCTCCTGGTCACCATTAGTAGTCATATGCGTCACCTCCAATATGAGAGCTGATTCAGCCTCTATTAGCGCTTATTTCGAGCTGAACTACAAACAGAATTTAGCAGCGCCAAATGGCTCTAATTAGAATATCTAATAGTTACAGATAAGCCGGCATCCAACATCGACCAAAACGCTGTTTGATCTCAGGTTACTTGACCATCTCCTTTAGCTTCTTAAGCGGCGTAACCTTTACCCGCCAGCTTGCCGGTCTTGCGGCCACATCCATAAATTCTCCCGGCTTAAACGGATTAGGCACATTTTTACGGGCCGGTCTGGCCGGTCTCTTAACA
>RFHI01000007.1 GCA_003696425.1 Candidatus Dadabacteria bacterium
AATATATATTATATAATAATAGCCGCCAGTACAGGCTGGGCAGATCTGCAACTTAAAGGGCCAAATGAAATTGCAGGCGATGTATACTTTGTTATTTGATACCGGCGGTACAGCGCTGGTAGCCCTGATGCTGGTCTGTCTTTATATGGTAGTAATAACCAAATCGCCCCGGTTAATATTGCTTGCCGGCATCATTCCTGCAGCAGTTGCCAATTTCTATTGTTATTCAAGCCACGTAAATATGCATAATAGCATAGTCTACCGGATAATGCTTTCAGGAGTGCCGCCAGAAAACCCTCTGCTTGCTGGAGTGCCGTTAAGCTACGCCTGGTTACATCACTTTATTGTGGCGCTAATGTCTAAAACACTATCTGTTCCACCATATTTGGCGTTTGGTCTTTTAAATATTATGGCTCTGGCTGTAGCAGCTTCAGCGCTTTATAGCTGTGCAGGTTTTATAAGTGACCAAAAGGATGTGCGGGTGAACGCCGTAATTCTCGCCTTGATAGGTATGAGCCCCTTTCTGCGCGGGCCCGGGCGGAGAATTTTTAAAGGGCTGAGTGGGCTTGATCTGGATCAGCGTGCGTATCCAATAATTAAATTTATATCTGTAAACAGTAATTCCCTGGGACTGATGTTTTTTGCACTAATGCTTTTAGCGCTGTTAAGTATCTTTCTTAGACAGCAGAGCAAATACGTTTCAGTTGCGGTGCTATTTATATCACTTTTAGGAGTGGCTCTTTTTTATCCTCTTCTTATCCTGGCGGCTTTCAGTGTGCCAGTTGCTGTCTCGCTTTATGCTGCTTTTAAGCTTCCAAAGAAACGCAGAGAGGCCTTTTTTACTGTACCTGTAGCTACAGGCATGGCCGGGTTTTTAAGTTTGCCGTATTTACTAACTCTGGCCAGTGGACGCAGTGGGGCAAGCGGATTTTTTCATTTATCCTTTTCAGCAGAGCATCTTTTTAGGAATGGTCTCAATCTTGTGATGGTACTTATTGTTCCAGTTTTTATCGTGATAATGACCTGGCCCGATCAAAAAAGTTTCTGCGAACAAAAAACTCGCGCAGTAATAGCTCTATCCGCTTTAACCCCGATGTTGTTATTTCTGTTTATCAGGCAGCCTGATTTTACAGAGTATAAATATCTTGCTGCCGGTTTTTTCGGGGCAGGCATGATTATGGCGCCGGCATTTACAGCACTTAAGAAAAACAAAGCCGTTTTTTATGCGCTGCTTTTTATCTTCTTATTTCCTTTTTCATCATACTTTATAATAAAGGGCGTGCGGGGCTGGAATATAGCCGATCCATACACTATTAAGGGCCGCTGGCTTGAGCCGGTTGATACGGAAGAGGCCAGGCTTTACCGCTGGATCAGGGAGAATACAACTGCAGATGCGGTCTTCTGTGATTCATACCTTACAGTGCCGGTTTTTTCAGGCAGAGTACTCTTCATAGGTACTGATTTGCGCCGTAAAAAAGGGCTGTTAAACGAAAAGCGCGACGGCTGGTATCTTACAGCTGAAAGGCTGCTTAAAACTAATTTCGCTGGAGATCCTGGCATTATTAAAACCAGGGAGAAAATAGCAAGCAAATTATTAAATTCTTCTACAGTGAGACTGGGAGAAGCTGATCTTGATATTGTCAGATCTCTTAAGCGACCGTTTTATCTGGTGGAGCGCGATTCAGTTAGATCAAACAGAGTGGTTCCTGAAGGCTTTAAGAAAGTCTATGATAGTAAAAAAATCAGGGTTTTTCAGTTAACACAAAATTCCAAATTGTAGCTGTTAATTGCAATGAAAAAACTGCTCCTATATTACAGCAAGCATCCCAGCCAGATGATATTTGCAGGTATGCTTTTAGGACTACTAACCGGCTTGTTTGCCCCGCAGGCCGGCATGCAGCTTTCCATAATTGGGGAACTTTTCCTTAGGGCTTTAAAGCTTTTAATAGTGCCGGTAATAGTTGTATCTATGCTGGTAGGGGTACTTAACCTTGAAGACAGCACCTCGCTTGGACGCTTAGGCGTAAAAGCTCTTGTTTATTACGCCAGTACTACTGCCATAGCTGTTTTAATCGGGCTTTTAATGGTTAATATCATTAAGCCCGGCATTCGGCATCAAACTGAACAGCAAAGCAGACTTGTTCAGAGTACCAGCAAACCCCAAAAAGAGCCGGCTCGCACAAGCCTTCAAGAGGTAGTAAAGAAAATAATACCTGAAAATATCATTTTTGCGGCAGAAGAGGGTAACGTGCTGGGACTGATATTTTTTTCAGTCTTTCTCGGTATCGCACTTTTAAGTGTCAAGCACGAAGCAGTTGAAATTATAAAGACATCTCTGGCGGCTGTTTTTGACAGCATCATTTGGATGGTTGATAAAGTTATGCTGTTTGCAGCTCCTGGAGTTTTTTCTCTGGTGGCCAAGGTTGTCGCTGAATTTTCGTTAAAAAGCGATCTGGGGCAGCTGGGCGAGGCTCTTGGGAGTTATGCTCTGACTGTTATATCAGGGTTACTGTTACATGCAATTGTAGCTTTGCCACTACTGGCAGTATATTTTAAAATCAATCCGGCAAAATTATTTTATTACATGTTCCCTGCACTGTCGACCGCATTTTCAACTGCGTCATCAGCAGCAACGTTGCCACTTACGCTAGAATGTCTGAGAGAGCGGGCTAAAATTCCAGATCGAATTGCAGGGTTTGTTGCTCCGTTGGGAGCAACGGTGAACATGGATGGGACAGCCATTTACGAAGCTGTGGCCGCTGTCTTTATTGCTAATTTTTACGGAATTGCTCTCAGTTTTCCAGAGCAGTTTGTAGTTTTTCTTACTGCCACTTTTTCAGCAGTTGGGGCGGCTGGTATACCAGGGGCTGGTCTTATTATGATGACAATGGTACTGGACTCGGTTGGAATTCCGGCTGAAGGAATTGCACTGATTGTAGCTATTGACAGGCCACTGGACATGCTAAGGACTTCAATAAATGTCTGGGGTGATAGCATAGGCGCTGCAGTTGTTGCAAAAAGTGAGGGGGAAACTATCTTTGCGGTTGGCTGATTTTCAGGATATTCTTATGAAAAGAGATGCCCGGAAACATCTTCTAATTATAGTATGAGTGGTTTACTGAATTATCCAAAACTACGCTGGCCGCTTGATATTAATCTTCGGGTTGTTGATGGCCAGAAGGCGCTGGTGATGAGTTGTCCGCTAGGAATTTCCCCTAACCCGCTGGCGTTAAATCCAGTTGTAAGCCCGCTACTATCTCTCATGGACGGCAAGCATTCAGTTGATCAGATTACAGAGCGTTTTCGAACACAGGGGTTGGACCGCGCAACTGTGGTGGAGCTAGTTGAAATTCTAGATAATGCGCTCTTTCTTGATACTGATCGATATAAAGAAGCGGAAAAGATATCTAAAACTGAATTTGCCAGGGCAGAGGTAAGGCCTGCAGCTCTGGCAGGACTAAGCTATCCGGCTTCAAAACAGGACTTGGAGTTTGAGATAGATAGATATCTTGCCTGCAGCAAGAGAGAAATCAAAGGCTCTAAAAACGAAGAGTTAATTGGCCTGGTTTCGCCTCATATTGATTACCGCAGGGGGGGTGTTTGTTACGGAATAACTTATAGTCACCTGAAGGGCCACCGGCATGATCTGTATATTCTAATTGGCACATCGCATCAGTACAGTGAACTAATGTTTCACATGACTATGAAAGACTTTGCTACTCCCCTGGGCATACTTAAATGTGACAAGTCCTTTGTTACGGATCTTGCTAAACTGTATGGATACCGGCGAAGTTTTGCGGATGAGCTTTTACATAAAAAAGAGCATTCGCTTGAGTTGCAGACTCCTTTCCTGGCCCGTACTGTAAAAAATCCCGTGATTGTACCTATTTTAGTTGGAAGTTTTTATCCAATCATACAAAGCGGGAAGCAACCAGACGAGTATGCTGAATACAGTGATTTTGTTGCGGCTCTAAGCGAATGTATGCGGTTAAGGATTAGCCAGGGACAGAAAATTTGTATTATTGCTGGCGTAGATATGGCGCATGTAGGTAGAAGCTTTGGTGATAGTGGTGCTCTCAGTGAAAAGTTTATGCGGGATATTGAAGGACGTGACAAAATTTATCTTGATTCAATAGTTTCACAGGACAAAGCCCGTCTTTTCTCTCATATAGTTGAGGATAACGATCGCCGCAGGGTTTGTGGTTTTCCTACGATGTATACTGTTATTGATCTTTATGATAAGTTGGGCATTAATTACAGCTCCAGTATATATGATTATCGTCAGGCGGTAGACTACCAGAGCGACTGTGCTGTAACTTTTGCCGGAATGGGGCTTTATCTTAATGAAGCAGAGCATTGATAAAAAACAGAGACAGACAGCCTGCAAAGGATTTCGAGTCTTTTAAAAAAGAGCTTAACGACTCGATTGCCAAAATTAAACAGGTCAATCCTGAACATAATATTTTTCTGGAAATAGAGAGTTACAATGATGAGATGCTGTTTAAGTTCTGGGAAAGCCAGCGCGGCAGCTGCTTATTTGGACTAACATTTGCCGCGAAAGACGTTTTTGCGAGGCAGAACAGGCCGCTTACCCTGGGGGTTAAGCCTGCTGCCATTGAGAGCGCTAATGAAACAGCCAGGGCAATAGAGCAGCTTATGCAGCGTGGCGCGATTTTTCTGGGTGCAACTAATCTGGATCCGTTAGCATTAGGTGTTTTTGGAAGAAATGAATTTTATGGCGATGTGTCACTACCCGATGAAAGTGGGAGAGTAGTTATGGGTTCAAGTTCTGGTTCGGCCGCAGCTGTGGCAGCTGGACTGGTGTCGTTTGCTCTCGCTTCGGATTATGGTGGAAGCACCCGTATTCCTGCAGCAGCATGTAAAATATGTGGATTAAGAAGTAACAGGATATCAGACAGGGGGATGTTTAAGCTGTCAAAGAGTAGTGATGCTCCAGGAATTCTTACTTTAGATCTAAGGACGTTAAAAACTGTTCTTAAAGGCCTAGATATTCAGGTTGAAAATAGTAGCAGGATGATTGCTGCTATTCCCGCTGGCTTTGCCGGGTTTATAAAGGATTTTGAGCTTAAAAATATGTTTTATAGTGCTACTGATAGGATAGCCAGAAAGCGCAAGCTGACTGAAATAGTGCTGCCTTTTAATTTGGATGATTTAGCCGCCATCCGTAAAACCATAGCAGTTGCCGAAGTTGCTGAGACTTTTAAAGATCTTAATCTTAAAACTCAGCAACTTACAAATCAGGCCAGAGCGATTATGAGAGCTTTCCAGGTACAAAAAGAGGGCATGCTACAGGAGGCTAAAGACGCTTTGGATAAAATAGGCAAGCAGCTAAACGGCTTACTTAATGGGAGTATAGCCCTTTTAACACCTTCTTGTCCGTGCGCTCTGCCTTCAGCTGGAAGAACAGCAGCACATATTTCAGTTGAATTACTTGAAAAGTTTATGATTATGGCCAATCTTTTTGATCTTCCATCTCTTACCTTTTCAGTAGCAGATGTAAGTCTTACTCTTACCGGGTCTGCTGGAACTGAAGGTGAGCTTATTGCTCTTGCGCTTGAAATTGAAGAAATTTTGACCGCAAGCGTCTAATTTCAATAACTAAGTTAAGCTACTTTGTGCTAGTATATTCAATATGTTAAAAAAAACTGGAAGCAAACTTTCCCGCTGATGGATTAGAGAATGTAAGCTATAACTTTAACCCTTTGAGTTTTCAGAAAAGGCGGGTGGACATATGGATAATAATGGGCAGAACTTCTTTGAAAAGTTCGGACTGGAAGTAACCTCTGGTGAGGTGGAAGTGGGTAATACTTACCCAATTTACGGGATGATCACCAAGTTTTTGAGTGATGAACCGGGGTCCGTGGTTGTTGAGCTTAATTTTTCCATTCGCGCTAATATGGCCATTCCTGACCAATCTAAGGTAGAATTATTAAAGGAGCGCTCATTTGAGCCGGGAATCTTTGTTTCTACTGTAAAGTCTAAAGAGGGCGGTATCGAGGTAGACTGTAGTACGGTTGTGTTTGGCAAGAGGCAAAATTACAACGCCTAGCAGGCAGCTGCTCTCACGCTTGAAATTAATATTAGATGTGCTTAAGTAGTAGCCAGTAGGCAGGATTTCTGGTTAAGTAAACCGAAGTTTTTGCGCCAGCTGGAGATTATATGAAGTCACGCAATAAAAATCAGAGTAAAGCGGGGGAGTTTGGAAAAATCAAACCTGTGTCTACGCCGGAAAAATCTAAAGAAATAAACGAAATAGTTTCGTTTTTTAAAACACTGGCCATGTTGTTGGTGTTGGCAATATTTCTGCGGGCCTCTGTAGTGGAAGCATATAAAATCCCCTCAGGTTCAATGATACCAACTCTTTTGGAAGGGGATCATATTCTGGTAAGCAAACTATCCTACGGATTTCGTTTGCCGTTTATTAAAAAGACGATATATCTATACGATATGCCTCAACGAGGCGATGTTGTTGTTTTTTCGCGTCCCGATGATCCCTCAACGCCCTTTGAGGATGAGTCCAAAATTAACATTATTAAAAGAGTAATTGGCTTACCGGGTGATAAGGTAGAGGTTAGAAATCGACAAGTCTATATTAATGACAAACCGCTTCATGAAGATTATGCCATCTGGGGACGCGGAGGAGCTCCCGAAGGTAATTTTGGTCCAGGCATAGTCCCCGAAGGTCATGTATTCTTGCTGGGAGATAACCGGGATTTTTCCAAAGATTCGCGCTTCTGGCATAACGGCCATTACCTTCCCATTAATCTCATTAAGGGGAGGGCTCTTTTTATCTACTGGTCCTGGGCTACTCCAATCACTGAGCGCATTGGTAAGATAATCAGATAATTTCTGATGAAATATAGAATCTTCAAAGATGCCGTAATTTTTAAAGTAAGCGGCCGTGACGCAGCGCGCTATATAAACTCTCGGCTTACTAATGATCTTAACCTGCTTCAGGATAATAAGGGGCAGCGCTCAGCTGCCCTTTCACCCCAGGGTAAGGTAGAAGGGGTATTTGAAATTTTCAAAATTAATGCTGATGAGTTTTTACTGGTCGCTGACAAGGGGCCGGCAGACAGGCTGCTTGATGTTTTCTTACGGTTTAAAGTAGCGGATATGGTTGATGTAAGCGACTGTTCAAGTGATTTTGTGCTTGTTCATATTTGTGCGGAAACGCCTCAACTGGAAAGCTTTAAATCTGAATTTTTTTATGTGCCAAACCGCAGACTGGGGGCTGAAGGAATAGATGTTGTTATTCCAGGCAGTTCGTACCAGGATGTACTGAGCTTATGCTGCAAATATTCAGCAATAGAACTTTCAGAAGAGCTTTTTGAAAGTGAGCGAATTATTTCCGGGCAGCCGGCATTTCCGATAGAGATTAACAGTGATACTCTGTTAGCTGCTATAGATACAGAAGAGCTGGTTTCCAACTCCAAGGGTTGCTATGTCGGTCAGGAGGTGATTGAAAAGCTTAGTGCGCGCGGCAAGGCGCCTTACTGTATAAAGCGCCTGCTGATTGAGAAAAAGGTTAGTGATATTACGGGGCAAAAGGTATTAGATCATAAAGGTGCACAGCTGGGGGTGATTTTAAGCAGCGCA
>RFHI01000239.1 GCA_003696425.1 Candidatus Dadabacteria bacterium
AGTTATCAAAATATTTACTTGACGGGGATTTAAGTAATCTTGGGCGTGAGGATTTTTTTGATAAGCTTGAGCTTGTAAGGCTCGAGCGGAATATTGAGAGGGATGGATTTTATAAATCAACACTGGGGTTTGTTACCCGACACCGCTGGCAGACAAAAGTCGCTGAGTTGTTACGCGGTCCAACCAAGGCAAAAAATATAGCAAAATTAAAACAACTTGCTGCTCAAGATGAGCAGGGATAGAGCAGTTGCGCATAGTTCGGCGGAGGCTCAGGGGCCCTTAAGGCTTATATTTATAAGGCTCAACAATTACCTGCAGGATGTCACGATCATTAAAAATGGGCGATGCAGCTATTGGTTCGGGCGGGTTAAGCTCATACTCTTTCCAGTAGTTCCAGTTAAACTGAGCTAAGATGCGGCTTTTAGGCGGGAACAGTTTTATATTCTTTAGTGTGCCTGCGTCAAAAGCTTTTACTTTAATTACTGATTTAAGCGGGGAGAAATCAGAATCAAAAAGTTGTAGATTATTAGTGCCTGTACAGGTATCGTCGGTAAAACTTATTTTATGGGCAAAAGAAAGCAACGGGTAACGGCGTGAGGCCTTAAACAGAATTGATGCTTCTCCTTTCGGAGGCAGGCCGCCAGCAAAACTGAATGCGTTTCTGATACCGGCCTTTTTGCGGCGTACATAGTAGAGAAAATCCATGGTATGCCCGCTTTCACAGAGACTTTTAATTGAGCTGGGAGCAGGCTGACCGGTCCTGTAAAGCTGAAAGCTTGAATCGTGGACTACGTAACCACCCGGTGAAATCTCATAATCGGTAAGGTTTTTTACCGTGAGCTTAAAGATTACCTGAGCCTGTAGCGAACCTGCTGCCAGGAAGAAAAACATGAGTGCGCCAAGAAAAAAGCTGTAACGTCTGAATTTCATTTTTACTTTTTGATAACCAAAATGTACCTCTCTCTTTTGTTATGAGGGCAGTTAAGGTCAAGGTAACGTTCCTGTTGGCGCTTAATTCACTAATTTAATTGAGTTTATAACTCATATTCGCTTCAGCCTGTTTCCACAGCAGAGCCAGATGAACCGCTGAGAAGATGCGCGTCTTTCTAATTTGCGGGGTGTGGCTGCTAATGCCCATCAGCAGGCTGCGGCGGTTTTCCAGCTGTCGAAGGGTACAGTTCTCGTGCAGCGTATCAGCCAGTTTTAATACCGATTTCCTATAACTTAAGCTTTCCATTACTCAGATTATTTTAACGTATTTTCAGACTTAAGCCAGTTTAACCGGTAAATTTTTGGGCATACTCTTCAGTAAGTTTTAATATCAGGGTATTATTGCAGAAGTTGAGGGTATCGTAGAATTATTTAAAAAAGGATCGTGTTGCTGTTATGACAGGTATTACCTTCGGAGGGCCGAACAGGCCACGCCCGGGCAGCACTTATATAGAGAGAGAACGAAGGGGAGTGCTGAATGAGCTCTCTTTCCAGGGAATTCCCTTCAAATTGTCTGAGACGGATAATGTAACCCTGTCGAGGCAGAATGGAGTTTGGATTATTGCCGATCCTGCCGGTGACTTGCACGTGGAGGTCAGTAAAATAGGCCGGGTCGTAGCGCGCGACCGGGTTCAAAAATATGAGGCTGACAGGCTGCTTGAGGGCGCTCTTAGGGCGACGCGCTTAAGAGATATTCTCTCTGTTAATGAAAAAGCAAACTTGAATTCACCTCTTGTCGGTTCGCTGGAAATTAAAAAAGTCGGTCGTGATTTTGAGATTACCGTGCTTGATCCTCACGCCCCTGAACTTACAGAATCTTCAATTTGGATTGGCCCTGATGGCAGCATCATGGATACAGACACTCCAGGTTTTTCCATGGTAAGAATTGATCGAGCGCTCGAAAACGGGGCTTTAGCAGCAAGAATAGAATCAGTGTTAGCGGGAAGGGGTCAGGTCTCTGCCCGGACGGAGTTTGGGGTGGTAGAATTAACACGACTGCTCCCAGTGGATCCGGAAAGTCCGGCTAATATGTGGGTGCTTAGGACAGGCGATAAGCGGCATAATTATCTTATAAGGCGCGATGGGCCGGTTACGCCCCAGTCGCGCAGTGTGCCCACTTTTGATGTCTATACATTACTTACTGCGCTAAAGAATTCTCTTACTTTTGGGGGGTCTTGAGTTGATAAGGCAGTATCTGAATAAGATATTTAAGAGAACCAGGTAATAACTGGAGGCATAACATTAGTTAGTAGCTTTGAATTCTTAGCTGGCAGTTGTGCCTTTAAAATTTAAGCATGATCGCATATGGCAGCCCCTATTAAAGTAACTGAGAGGAGAGTTAACCTGCCTCTACGAGAGCTTGTAGACGGAGGTCTCAGTACCCCCTCTTTAAACTTGCGGGGAGAACTGCTTGATTTTCCCGGCGCCTATAACGAAGAACACTTATCAGTTGATATCAGGGCCGAGCATAACCCCGGCCAGGGTAACCCTGTAAGTGAGATTATGCTGCGCCTGAGTAACAGCAGTACAGGTGTGCATGTATTTCTTAAGCTTAACGCAGGCGAGAAGTCCAGTAAAATAAAATTATCCGATCTGAACAAACTAATTAAAGATCAAGCACTCTTACCTGACGGAACAGAGAACATTATAACTACCATAAAAGAACTTACAGACAAGGCCGGATATCAGGCCGATTTTCTTGTGGCCCGTGATGATATTGGTGGAATTGGTGGATACACACTTTCATATCAGGCTGATAGGTCTGATTTTTATTTTGAGGCTTTAGATGCCCTAAGAAGAGACTTTCCAGTTGATCCGCTTCAGCTTTTAAAGAGGCTGGATGAAATGGCTGAAAAAAAAGGCGCAGCTGCCAGGGTAAAATACGCTGATGATATTAATGGTGATATAGATCTTAAAAGTCTTCCTTATAGCCCGGGTGACCCGCTGCCTGAGAGTCCCCACCTTAAGCGTGATGGCCTGACTGGCCTTTACGGGGCGGGCCTGCTTTATACCGAGGAAGGAGCCGCTAAAGTAAACTGGCTTCTACCGGGCAGCAAACTACTTACATTTATTGATTTTGACAATGTTGGAATTTTAAACGGTGTTGACCCGGAAAACAAAAAGGGCGCGAAAATTGTTAACGCCATATTCCAGAAATTAGACTCACTGGCAGACGAGGCTTTTAGGGGCAGGGAAAATTATCTGCTGCTCAGACTAAAAGGAGATGAGTTTGTACTGCTTCTTAAAGATAACGAAAACGCCGCTTCCGGCCTGGAGGAATTTAAGGAGAGAGTGGCTGAATATCGCGACAGGCTTATGCCGCTTGAAAGCGATACAGAGACGGGCATGCTTGTATGGGAAGCTGAGAGGAAGGCGCTTGTAAAAGAGGAAATTCGACGAATTTTCAGTGATTATCTTAATTCTTTAAAATCAAATCCGGCAGTAAGACGCCTTACTGACACAGTTCAGGGAAAGCCAAGTGAATTCCAGCTTACAAAGCAAGGCTTTTTAAACTGGCTTAAGGCTGAAGCTGAGGGGGGAATTGGCGGCACACTTCGTAAAGCCGTACCGAGCCTGGCGGGTAAGCTTATCGGTGACGAGGAGAGTGTAAGTACACTGATGCTTAAAGCTGCTGAGCGCAGGCTGCGCGGAAGAGAAGAGGAGGCAGGTGCCGGGCGCAGAGTGATGAATTTCTCGACAGGTGGGCTGGTTAGAATTGGAGAAAAGCCTGATCCGTTCACGTTTAAAGTGGCATTGGCGCAGTCAGGACGGTTAGTTCATGAAGCAAAGGAAAACGGGGGAGTAGCTACTGGAGCGGTTGAACTTGATAACAGTCTTGTTCTTAGGGAAAGTGATATTAATCTGTTAAGAGCGTGTACAGAAAACGTGGCCTGCTACCAGCGCGAGTTTCGTCTGCTCCACGAGCTTATCAGTCAATATGGTGACGATCTCCATCCGGCTGAATTTAATTACCTGAGGAGAAAACTTGCGCGTGCCAGCGGGCAGGATCCAAATCTTCAAAGTGAAGTTCTTCGTATGGACCGGGTTTATTCCGCACCTTTTACCGACTTTGTTTCGCTTGATGGGCCGGAAGAGTTTTACTTCCACGATTTTGATATAACCAGTTACGGTGCAATTAATAACCAGCTTGATTATGAGACCGGCGATGAGCTGGCCGAGATGGTTGCAAGGGAGATTCGGGAGCTAATACCATCGTCGCTTATAATTCGTATAAACGGTGGCAGGTTCCGAGCAATTACCAAGTCGGAAGTTTCTGAAGAAGAGATTGGTGAAGTTCGTTTAAGGCTTTCGGGCAAGCTTAATACCGTTCTTTCGGGTGAGGCCGGGGAGCGGGCAGAGACCGAATTTCAGTGGCGCCATGCGCTTGAGTTTGATGAGGGCCGCGCACGCCTGCGGAAGGAAGCTGTCCCCTTTTTCAGATCGGTAAATCACCAGTCCGGACGAGTTTTAGTTTCACCGGGGGAGAGCATCCAAAGCGTGATGAACAGCTGCGAGCGCTCCCCAGGGAAATCGCCCGTATCCTAATAGCTTGAATATACAGGTTTTTTTGCAAAATTTAGTCCTCTATTAAATAACCCCCGTTGCCGATAAAAGTAATAGACTGTTGTTTAAGGCGTGTGGAATGAGGGACAGGGAAGCCGAAGTCTGGGAAAATCCCGAAAATAGTGATCACATTAAGGCGCTCCTGCGTCTGATGGTGAAGCTAAAACTGCTTCAGGACGGAAGCTTTGAGCGCAGTTTTTCATCCTCGGATTACCTTCCAATCCATCACTTTGCGCTGGCAGGATTTTTTAATGAATGGGAGGCAATTGAAAAAATTGCGGCTCACCTGAATCTTAAGGTATTTCGCCCAAAGCAGCTTGAAGAGCGCGATATAGCCGATACACTTACCCATGAGCCTTTTTCAAACGTTCCGCTTGAAACCTGGAAGCGGATTCGGGCCATACCCATTCAGCTTGACGGCGATAAGGCGCTGGTTGCTTTTGCCAACCCGCTTGATCAGGAGGGTAAAAAGGCGCTTGAATTTGAACTCGGGAAAAGCATTACCCAGCTTATTACCGCTGAGGAAGAGATACTTAAAGCGCTGGCACTGGCGCGCGGTGCAGACAACGATTCACTTGAGCTTATTCTTGCAGGCTCTGAAGACCTGGAGATTAAAACCGAGCAGGATACCTCTGATACCTACGAGTCCAGTCTTATTCAGGAAGATCCCAATGCGGCTCCGGTAGTAAAGCTGGTAAATAAAATATTTGCCGATGCCATTTCAAAAGGAGCAAGCGATATTCACATTTCGCCGCAAAAGGAGAGCCTTAATGTGCGTGCCCGTGTGGACGGAATTATGCAGGATCTTTTCAGAGTACCGGACGGCCTGAAATTAGCTGTAATTTCAAGAATTAAGCTACTCTGCGGTATGGACATCTCCGAGCGCAGAAAGCCGCAGGACGGACGGGTAAGGCTTAAGACCGAGTACGGCGTAAAGGACCTTAGGGTATCAACCGTACCGAGCGCTTTTGGTGAGAACCTGGTGGCGAGAATCCTGTCACCGGATTTTCAGAATCTTGATTTTGATGCGCTTGGTATGCCCAAAGAGCTGCAAAAGCGCTACAAACGTGCTTTAAGTGAGTCATCAAAAATTTCGCTTGTAACCGGCCCGACCGGCTCAGGTAAGACCTCAACTCTTTATGCCAGTCTGATACATCTTCGTGATGGCACGCGTAACATTATTACCCTTGAAGATCCGATTGAGTACCGTATTGACGGCATTACCCAGATCCAGGTGAATCCCAGAATTGATTTCAGTTTTGCTGAAGGCTTGCGCTCAATCTTAAGGCAGGATCCGGATGTGGTTTTAGTTGGTGAGATCCGCGACCAGGAGACTGCCGAGATAGCAATTCAGACTGCCCAGACGGGGCATCTTGTGCTTTCGACCTTACACACCAACACTGCTGCAGGTGCTGTAACCAGACTCAGGGACCTTGGAGTTCCATCGTTTATGATAGCCTCATCGCTTGGGAGTGTTGTGGCTCAGCGGCTGGTAAGGCGGCTCTGTCCGGAGTGTAAGCTGAAGGCTGACAGGGTAACCCGTGCTGAAGCCGCTGAGCTTGGTATAAAAGTCGATGGTGTTTACCAGCAGAAAGGCTGCAAAAAATGCTCTGATACGGGGTATCGTGGAAGAATTGCGATATATTCACTGCTTGAAATTACTGAAGAGATTGCCGAGCTGATTAGGACTGATGCCGGTGAAAAGCAGATTGAAGAGGCTGCCAGAAAACAGGGCTATAAGACTCTGTTAGAATCGGGTCTTTTACTGGTAGAGCAGGGCATAACCTCAATGGTTGAGGTTGAGAGGGTCCTGGGTGAGCTCTGGAAGAATAATGCCGCTCCGGTAGTGCAGCAGCAGGTAGAGGAGAATTCCGACGGGCTTAAGCGCTATAAGATTCTTCTGGTTGAAGATGATGAGGATATGCGCACTATTCTTAAGATGCTTTTTGAGCGTGAGTTATACGAGGTAGTAGAGGCTGAAAACGGGCGCACAGCGCTTGAGGCGCTTTATGAGAATAAGCCTGATATTATTGTTTCAGATGTTATGATGCCGGAGCTTAACGGTGCCGAGATGCTTCGGCGCATAAGAGCTGATAAGAGAATCAGCAGCATTCCGGTACTTATGCTTACCGCCAATGA
>RFHI01000240.1 GCA_003696425.1 Candidatus Dadabacteria bacterium
AAGAAAAAAGAAGCTGCAGCCCGCGCACGCGCAGAGAAAAAATCCGGTGGCGCCCAGGCGGCGTAAAAATTTGCACTGCAGTAGTCATCATCACTAACCCTTAAAAAAAACCTCTATTTTCCGGAGCTTTCTCCCGGGAAGGGGGCAGGTGAAGAGACTCTTAAAGGACAAGCCCGCTCCTTATCCTTAGAGCTCTCCACCTGCACACCCTTCCCAAACTACTCGTCGAAGCAGCTCAAGTCCACTTCGACGACTTTTTCTCGGTATATCTGTCTTCCCACCTCATAGAAGAGGGAAAACAGAATGGCGGCGAGAACCGCCAGCATAAAAACCCTGGCGCTCAGTTCAAACGAACCGAGCTCCAGAGCCAAAAACATCAACTTCAGCATCAGCACCAGGCCGGCCACGGCCTGGGCCAAGCTGATTAAGGACGGGTACCGCGCGGCTGCTGACCGCCAGTACCCGAAAAAAAGTCCGAGGGACATGCTCTCGTATGCCAAGAACAGGACGGGATACTCCCTGAGGGAGTACCCCAGCACCGTCCAGGGCACAAGAAAAAAGAGGCCCAGCATAAGCCAGGCCAAGCGGGCCCTGATCACCTCACCCGGTCTGTCGATGATCCTCCTCATCGCGATGCTCCTTTCGTTACACAAACCTTCGTTAAACAAAGCTTGACAACTGACTGCAAGTCCGAAAAACAGCCGAACCGGCCACTCTCCGCACTCGCAGCAATACACACACTCTTCCCCTGCCAATAATTATTAATGAGCAGCCTCAAACACCAACTATGTGAATGTGAAATATTTAATCGAACAACCCGAAAGCGGCCTTACAGCCATACCGGGAGTTTAGCATAATTATCTCCTGGTTCAAATAAATAGTTAATTTGGATAATTATCAGAATTTTTTGAGGGAAGCGGCCGGCTCCCCGTGGGGCTTCTGCCCGCTACGGGGCTTAACCATCTTTATTGGCTTATATTATTTCAAAAAATTGTCCTGCATAATCTTTTGAGCAGCATGAAAGTTCCGCCGCGAAAGTCCTCCGCGAAAACCCTCGCACTTGTCAGCTGTAAGATAAAGTGCTGATACCCCGAAGCGGCCGATAAATGAAGCATAGCCCTGCTCCTCCCATTCATTGCAGGCTTGCTTTACTCCAAACTCGTGGTGATCATTTCTCTCTACTGAATAATCGTGACAAAGAACCGTAGTTTGCGGCGCAAGAATCTGTGAGAGGCACTCAAGATCCTTCTTGATACCCTCATATCTGTGATCGCCGTCAACAAAGACTGTTGTAGGACAAATATTTATTGCTGAAATAAACTGTTCAAGGTTGCCGTGAAATAAGAATGCGTACTGATCGAGGTTAAAGCGCTTTAAGGTATCGTACGTTCTTACAAGCGAATTTTTATCTATATCTATTCCAAAATACTGCGGCGGATGCTTTCTCTCAGGATTACTTACTGCTCCAAGTAGCTGTGCCACAGCAGAGCGGCCGGCCCAGACACCAATTTCAAGAATTACTTCGCCGCGGAAAAATCCGAGTTCATATAATTTTACAGTATCACCGGGAGCATGCCAGCCATCTATTGATTCCGTCAGCTCGTGAATCTGGGCATGCTGGTCATTTATAAATTTCTGGTAATCACTCCAGCTCGGTAAGAGATTAAAGCTCTTTTCTTTATTCAGGTAATGAATATCCGGTATTCTCATCTCTACTGTCCCAAAATTAGGCTTATCTGAACAGTTAGATGCTATCCGGATGGATGAAGTTTTTAATGATTATACTAATTTAGACCAGTAAGGCAGCAAATCAAAACCATACCTTCCGTAATTTCAAACAGTTAACCCTATCCCCAGCCTCGCAACACCCGGCGGTAGTACTCTTCGTACCTGGCAGTGATTGCATTCATCTCGTAATTTTCGACCGCCAGCCGGCGGGCAGCCTCTGACATGCTTTTGTAGCGCTCACCATCTTCGAGCAGTGAAATCATATTTTTGGCCAGCCCTTCAATATCACCGACATCGGCCAAAAGCCCGGTTTCACCATCTTTTACAACTTCCGGTATGCCCTCAGCCCGGCTCGCTACTACCGGAAGCCCACAGCTCATTGCTTCAAGCGCTGCCAGTCCAAAACTCTCGTTTTCACTTGGCAGTAAAAAGAGATCGCCGGCCTGTAAAACCTCAACGGTAGATTCCTGCTTTCCAAGAAAACAGACATCATGCTCTAACCCTAATTCGCGCACCAGCGCTTCTGCATCGCAGCGCTCCGGACCATCGCCTACCATCACCAGGTGAGACTGAAGCTCTTTACGTACCAGGGCAAAAGATCTGATCACATCCTGAATTCTTTTGACCGTTCTGAAATTAGAAACATGTATAATTAATTTCTCAGCCTGGTCACACCTGCCAAGCGCCCTTCTAAGCTCCAATTTACGCTGCGGCTCAACAGGTGAGTAACGACTGGTATCTACAAAGTTAGGAATGACTTCTATAGGACAATCAGTCGGCACATTAAGCTTGTCATGGGTAGCCTGCTTTAAAAAAAGTGATGGAACGGTAACACCATCACTTTGCATAATAGAAAAGCGGGTAATCGGCAGATAACTCCTGTCCTTTCCTACCAGAGTAATGTCAGTCCCGTGCAGTGTCGTTATGACCTTTGGCGCTTTATTTCCCATAATCTGGCGTGCCAGATAGGCACTGGTAGCGTGTGGCACGGCATAATGCATATGCAGCAGGCTAAGCTCTTCATAGGTGGCTACATCCACTATTTTTGACGCCAGCGCCAGCGAATAGGGGGGATAAGTAAATAAGGGGTTATCACGAACCTCGACTTCATGAAAATAAACATTTTCCATAAAACGATCGAGACGCCTGGGCACATCATAGCAGATAAAGTGGACTTTGTGTCCCCGACGCGCCATGGCCATACCTATTTCGGTAGCAATAACGCCACTTCCGCCGTAGGTTGGATAACAGGTAATACCGATCCTAAGCTGTTCGCTCATACTGGCTCCTGAAAAAATAACGGACCGCCTTTTAAATTATCCTTAAAAAATCCAACCGGATCATTTACTGCAAGCGGATGCTCAACCAAAAACCCCTCAGCAGCGGACGCACCAATCATAGCTCCCAGGTAAGCGTCACGCGCCTTAAGCGAAGAGAGCGAAAGCGGTTCATTTAAAAGCGTCGGACTTGCCTGATCAGAACGCACAAGCTGGCTTGAGTAGCAGCTGACAGCTTCATACTTTTTATCAGAAACATCCGATATATCCACCAGGAACGAAGGCCTGAATGAATAACGCATCTGGTAGTATATAAGTGGCACGCCCGTAATAACAGCATCGCCGCTTTTTTCTGTTTCATACTTTTTCAGCCCGGCAAAAAAGAGGGCCTTCTTCGCTAGCAGGCCCGCTGCACTGTGATCGGGGTGGCGCGCTCTATAATACGGAGCCATTATGAGTCCTGGCCTTATCTCCCTGAGAGTTCCTGCCAGGGCCCTGAGCTGCTGACTGGATTCGGGCGAAAGCCCTCCATCAGGCAATGCCAGGTTTTTTCTGAGTGAAAGCCCAAGCAGCGCCGCAGCCGCTTCACTCTCTTTGCGCCTGCCGGCAACACTGCCATTTGAGGCCAGCTCCCCTGCGGTTAGATCCAGTATGGCCACGCGATAGCCGCTATCGGCCATTTTGGCTATCGTCCCGCCGCAGAAAAGCTCGGCATCATCAGGATGTGCCGCAATCACGAGAAGATCAGTGCTTTGCATACCCGCAGAATAACAGGAGAAAGAGAAAAATACAAAAGCCTACTCAAGTTCTATCACTTTACTTTCACCATCAGATATTTCCGGAACTTGTTCCAAAAGGCGCGAAATAAACTCCGGCCCAAAGCGGTTAAGAAAATAGCCAAAACCGATAACCCTCTCCTGGGGTTTGGAAAGGGGGAAAGCATAATTCTTAAGTTCGTTAAATTTACTAACCAGATCCCCTTCCCGATAAAGCACTGCCCGTTCATACCTGCTGCGAAACTTACTTAAATTAACGTGAAGCGACCTGCGCGTTTTTTCCAGATCTTTAATAAGTACGGGATCTACATTAGAAAGCTGGTCTTTTAACTTATCAAGCTGTACATCAAGCTCGTTTTCAATATTCTTGATATCTTCCAGCCCCGTATTTTTTGCACTCCCTGAATATGAGTTGATAAATTCCTGCTCACTGCCGGAAAGAGTGTCCAGCTGAACTCCCAGCCGCTGCCATAACCTGCGGGCACGTTTTTCAAGCAATAGCAGTGAATTGCGTGGGACAACCAGCGGCTGCTCAAGATGAAAAAACGGGTACAAACTTTTTAATTGCGCATGGTAGCGAAGTTCAGCCGGTCCTGCCACATAAGCAGCTGTTGGAAAAATTGCGTCCTGAAAAACCGGCCGAATCAGCGCGCTGGTGGTAAAACGGCCAGGCTGCTTATCAAGAATTTTAAAAAGCTCTTCTTTGCTATATTCTGAGAACTCTCCCTTCAAACTGCCATCAGGCAATTCTCTCAGCCTCTCTCTTCTGCCGTCAGAAGCTGCTACAAAAAAAAGTGGAGAATCCTCACGCACGACCACCTGGGCGGCATATCCCTGCTCCTTAAGTTCTTCTGTACGCTTAACAAGTAAACGGTTAATAGCGCCTGAACGCAAAAAAGAGCTTGCAATAAAGTCACGGTAAGCTGCTTTAACATTAGCTGATAAGGGATCAAAAACCAGCACACCGTAGTTCCCGAAAGTGCCCTGGAGCACGCGCCTGTAACTATCTGCCAGTGTTACTTCAGGAGTTAAATAGTACTCAATAAGCGGCAGGAAATTATCAAGCCTGTGTTCTGCCAGAAAGCGCTCAAGCCTTTTAACAAATTCTTCTCCATTTAAGATCTCTCCGGCACTTCTCCCCTGCTCTTTTCCGGAGATCTCGCGCTGCAAAGTGGCAATTTCTCCGCCTTTTCCATAAATGTGCCAGCTGAAGATCTCCTCGAGGTCGTGATCCTCTGTCTGCATCCAGAAAAGGACGCGCACAGCTACTCCACTTTCCTGTTCAAGCTTTCGCGCAAGCTTAATTGCCGAGAGAACCTTATAAAAGGTCATTAATGGGCCGCCGAGAATTCCTATCTGCTGCCCTGTAATTACAAGTGCCGAGTTCCCCTTTCGCAAAAGTTCAAGAGAGCGATCAAGCTCAGGGGTCACTCCGGCATTAA
The DNA here is from genome assembly GCA_003696425.1 of Candidatus Dadabacteria bacterium. Taxonomy (GTDB): domain Bacteria; phylum Bdellovibrionota_C; class UBA2361; order UBA2361; family J046; genus J046. The sequence continues at coordinate 5,224 of RFHI01000240.1, forward strand.
TCCACTCGAGTTCCTTCAGGATTTCCGGTTTGACTCCCCGCGAAGCAGCGCTTAAAACAGCCTTTTTCCTGTGTTCGACACTCCAATAGTTCCTGTTGAATAAAAAGGAGGCAGTTTGACTCTCTGGATTCATACATCCGATGTAATCAGTTTCTAAGGCTTCTCGCGTTTTCATGTACTTGCCATAACAATATAACGTTCAGAGTCGTTACAATAACTGCTGCCTCTAAAATCTCCAAATTCACCGGTAATTTTAAAGCGCGACATGCTTAAAAGCTCTCTCAGTTCAGCCGGGGTATAAGCACGTACTGACTCAAAATAACGCTCCAGCGTACCATCTTCCCTGTAAAGTTCCATCTCCTTTTCAATTCTGCCGGTTTGCCGGTTGTAGCTTCTCTTCTCAATGATTTCAGCGCCATCTATTTTCCGACTTGAGCTTTTCACCAGGGAATTTACCGCCAGCGGAGCGTTCATAAAGTCGATCAGGATTCTGCCTCCATTTTTCAGAACCCGGTATGCACCTTTCAGCACCTCCAGGTTTTCATTATCACTTTCAAAATAACCAAAACTGGTAAAAAGGCTGAGTACGGCTTCAAAACTTTCTGAAGCAAAGGGAAGATAACGCATATCATGCCTTACTAAACGCGCTTCGGGAACCAGGGTACGGGCAGCCACGAGAAGTTCTTCGGAGAGATCTGCACCAATCACTTTAACATTGCGCCTGTAAAAGTGATAGAGATGCCTTCCGGCACCACAGGCAAAGTCGAGTACTGCTGCGGAACTGTCAAGATTGAGAGTCTTGACTACAAAATCAACTTCTTCTTCGGCCAGCTCAAGATTTCGATGGGCATAAATTTTCAAATATTCTTTCCCGAACGAGCGACGATACCAATCCTGCTGCTTCATCCGGCACCTGCTCTTTCGGCAATCAGCAGTGAAGATTGAAAGCTTCCACCAGCCGCGCCGCTACTTCTTCCGCACTACGCCCTTCGATATCATGTCGCTGAATCATGTCAACGACTTCCCCGTCCTTTAACAGTGCCATTGACGGCGATGATGGCGGGTACTCTGCAAAATACTCACGGGCCTTTGCAGTGGCTTCAGCATCCTGACCGGCAAATACTGTTACAAGCTTATCCGGCTTTTTACTTCTTTCAAGCGCTATTCGAACAGCAGGCCTTGCACAGCCGGCTGAACAGCCACAAACCGAGTTAACAAATACCAGAACAGTACCAGATGCATCTTCCAGTACCTGTTCGACCTGCTCGGCAGTTCTTAGCTCTACAAATCCTATATCAGTAAGCTCTTTGCGCATCGGCGCAACCAGGTTTTCATCATACATAAATCCCAGCTCCTTTAAAGTTACCCTGAAATCTAACGGATCGCTCCGATTAAAACAAGCTCGGCAGCTTGCGCGAAAAAGCACTATACAATATTGTTCTTCAGCTATGTCGGTAATTAAAGTAAACAATCTTACCAAGACTTTTTATACATTTTCCCGCCGGGAAGGAATAACTGGTGCCATTAAAGATCTCTTCAGACGCGATTACCGCGAACTGGTAGCAGTTGATCACATCAGCTTTGAAGTACAGGAAGGTGAACTGCTCGGCTATATTGGACCAAACGGAGCAGGGAAATCCACCAGTATAAAGATGCTGACAGGCATTCTTAAGCCGACCAGCGGTGAAATGGAAGTACTCGGATATCATCCCTTTAACCAAAGGCAAAACTACACTCGCCATATTGGGGTTGTCTTTGGCCAGAGAACACAGCTCTGGTGGGATATCGCTGTAGTAGAATCTTTTAAGCTTCTGGCAAAAATTTATGATGTTCCGGAAAAAGAATATAAATTGAAGATAAAAGAGTTATCTGAAATTCTGGATCTTGCTCCTTTGCTTAATACTCCGGTTAGAAAGCTGTCGCTGGGACAGCGGATTCGCTGTGACCTGGCCGCCAGTCTTTTACATAGCCCCAGCATACTTTTTCTTGATGAGCCCACCATTGGTCTTGATGCTGTAGGAAAAGACAGTATCAGAACATTTTTAAGAGAAATTAATGCTAATACTGGCACAACTATTATTCTGACCACTCATGATCTGAAGGAGATCGAAGAGCTCTGTAAAAGAATTATTATCATCGATCACGGAAAACTGATTTACGACGGTGGACTTGATCGGGTGAAAAATCTACCTGGTTTAAAACGGGAAATATCTATTGATTTTAGCGGCGATATCTCGGCAAAAGAGCTCAATAACCTTTTCGGAGGTCGTATCGAATTTAAACAGGAAAGCGAAAGACATTTGTACGCCAGCTTCAGTCCTGCCGAAATCACAGCCGTGGAAATTCTTACATCCATTGTTGGCAAATATCCGGTCGCAGATGTTTCCATAGCAGAACCGGATATTGAGGAAGTTGTTATGAAGATTTATCGCGAGGGAATTACAGGCCATGCAGCCTGAAACAGTACATAATAACAACTCAACCATTAATATATTAAAATACCCCACGACAGGGGTTCTGCATCTAAAAGCATACACTGCTTTTATTCGCACAGCTTTTCTTAAAATGCTCGCTTATCGCATGCGATATTATACGGGTATATTTACTTACCTGCTGTTTGTCTCAGTTTATTACTTTATCTGGCAAGCAATATATAGTGGACGGGCTGCAGGAGCTTCCGTTAACGGGTTTACACTCTCCGAGATGGTTACCTATGTGGCAGCCGGATGGATAGCCCGCAGTTTTTATCACTCAAACATTGACTGGGAGATTAATGAGCTGGTGCGCTCAGGCCAAATAAGCAATTTCCTCTTAAGGCCGGTTAATTTACAGGCAGTTATGCTGTCACAGGCAATTGGCGAGTCTGCTTTCAGGCTCCTGTTTTTCTCAATTCCAATCAGCGTGGTTATATTCTCACTGTTTCCAGCCAATCCGCCTGCAAATCTGACCGACTTTTTTCTTTTTTTTCTCTCAACTCTATTGGGTTTTGTGGTGCTGGCCTCAATAAACTTTTGTATTGGCATGCTGGCTTTTTCCCTAAAGTCAGTACGTGGTGTTATTCGTACAAAACAGAGCCTGATTATGCTGCTTTCCGGGCTGCTTCTGCCACTGCCCTTTTTCCCTGCCTGGCTTAGAATTGCACTTGAGTGGCTTCCCTTTAAGGCAATCTCTTATGTACCGCTCCAATTTTATCTCGGAAAAATTGCCGCTGAAAAGGTCCCATTAACTCTGGCAACACAATCTCTATGGGCTATAATTATGCTCCTGCTTGGACAGTATCTTTGGCATCGGGCCATTGCCAGGTTAACCATTCAGGGGGGATGATGTGAAAACTTTTAGGGTATATTTTGCATATTTTCTTCAGTTTTTTAAAGGACGGCTGGCCTACCGCTGGGACTTTCTGGTTTCAATTGTTGGAAGTGCACTTATGACCTTAAGCGGCCTGCTCTTTATAATAGTACTCATTGATGGAAAAATAATTCCTTCACTGGCAGGCTGGAAGCGGGAGGAAGTACTTTTAATTTACGGCTATTCAATGATTTCTATGGCAATCTTTTCAACGCTGGCGCCGAATCTTTACCAGTTTGCTGACAAATACATAATTGAGGGCCAGTTTGACCGGGTGCTTTTAAGGCCAGTAGACTCATTGTCGCAGGTATTGTTTGAGTCGTTTAATATTGACGCAATCGGAAGTTTGCTGCTGGGTCTTGCGGTTCTCTTTTACAGCCTTTCAGCTCTTGGGATTGAACTCTCGGCAGTAGATTACCTGTGGCTCTTAATAAGCAGCGCATCTGGTGGTGTTATACTGCTCTCATTCTTTACAATCCTTGCCTCCTTATCTTTTCACTTTGAAGACCGCATAGGA
>RFHI01000029.1 GCA_003696425.1 Candidatus Dadabacteria bacterium
AAACTTTATATTGAAAATCCTCCGCGGCTGGTAATTGATCTCTTTGGAATCAGCGAGAAAGCACCAAAGCCTCTCTCAATAGGCCGCGGCATTATTAATAAGATCCGTTTTGGCCGCCATCGCGATAAACTCCGGATTGTTTTGGATCTTAACAGAGCACTTAATCCGGAAGATATAACCCTGAATGGAAGCGGCAGAAACTTTAGTATTGCCATTAATCAGTCGGCACAAATCATAACCGCAGCAGGCTCTCTGCCAACTAAGCCGACAAAACAAAACCGGAAGCCTGAAAAGCATAGCAGGCCGGAGATAAAAAATTCATCGTCAGTAACTGCCGGCACATCTGTTCACGTTTTAGCAAAAGAAACTGGTGCTAATACTTCATCCTCAGTTAACTGGCCCGTAATACTAGTAACACTGCTTGCTGCCTGTGTGCTTATTATACTTCCCGTGGTTTTTGCCCGTAGAAATTTATCTCCGGAACATTTGGAAAACGAAACTACGATTCATCTTATCGACGATGAACTCGACCTTTATTACAGCATCCTTAATCTCCCCCGCAGAGCAAGTAAAGCTAAAATTAAAAAACGCTACCGCATGCTGGCTAAAAAATTTCACAGCGACTCACCGGCCACTCAAAACCTCTCCGAAGACGGCCAGCGCCACGCCACTCAGCAGTTCCGTCTGGTGCAGGAGGCCTACCGCAAAATCATGCAGGAAATAGCAGATAAATAGGGCTAAACTTTTTGCGAAAGCTGCCCGACCTGTACCGTGAGTGTGACGTAAGCAGTCAGGGAGGAGTATGCATGTACAGCCGTAAAAGAGACCTGGAAGTATCATTTTATATCGACCGTAACCGCGAATGTGCCATTCGCTTTATTCAGGCCATAATGAGCGATCCGCGCCTTAAGGATCACCAGAAATTAAACTACGTACTTGAGCTTTCAGCCTTTCATAAAAGCGTGGCCGAATACCTGGAAAAACGCGTGCGGGACGGCTTTAAAAAAGCCGAAGAGCCTGCTAACAGCGCACTATAAAAGGATAGAAGCTAAATACTTGACAAACTGAAGCATCCGGCACTAAACCCGGATTATGCTTAAATTTAGAATCTGCCTGCTGTGGCTTTTTGCGTTTTTTACTTTTGGCTGTCACACCGTTCTGCGACCTGCTGATAACGGACTTAATTCGGGCTGGATATCCGCACACTACCGGTCACATCAGCTCTCAGGCAGAATCTGGTCAGTACAGGAGAGAAGCTTTATTTCAGAGAGGGCTTTATTAAAAAGAATCCAAAGATACAACCTGCTGCTTCTGGGCGAAAAGCACGATAACCCCGACCATCACAGATTAAGATCCGAGCTTTTGCGTAAGCTCTGCAAGGAGAGGCCAATAGGGACAGTTTTATTTGAACAGCTTGCTCCAGGCGAGGGAGAGAAACTTGGTAAAATAAGAGATCCGGACCGGATAGCCTCAATACTTGACTGGAAAAAACGCGGCTGGCCGGACTTTAAGTTCTACAAACCGTTATTTGAAGCAGCTGTTGGTTGCAGGGCAAAGATTGACGGGGCTAAAACCAGGCGGGTTGACGCAAAACAGCAAAAACAGCTTCAATCTTCATACCTGAGTAAAGTCCGTGAAGATACAAACCTTCGCAATCTAAGACTGAAAGAGCTTAAAGAATCCCACTGTAATATGGTTCCTGAAAAAATTCTTCCGAAAATATTAAAACGTCAGAAACTCTGGGACGCTGAAATGGCAGATGCATTAATTAAAAAATCCCGTAGCGGCGGGCAGGTTATACTGCTGGCCGGAAACGGCCATATACGAAAGGATTACGGAGTCCCCCGTTATCTTGAAGCGGCTGGAATAAAAAATTCTTTCTTAAGCCTTGCCTTTCTTGAAGTGCGGCCGGAACTGAAATCGCCGCCGGCATATTCCTTAACGCTTTATGCCCAAAAACTTCCCTACGATTATGTCTGGTTTACACCGGTCTACGATCCTGTGGATCCCTGCAGGAAATATTTTGGCAGGAAATAAAAAAGTTTCACCAGAAAAGACGGACTCAAAGCGCAGCTGAAAGTAACTTTTTAAACAGTTTGTAATTTTTTGGGCCGCATAAGTCTACGTAAACGCTTTTACGTCTACGGCAACGTAGGCGTCGACGTATACGAGGTGCGCGTAGCCGTGGCCGTATACGCACTATTCAGAGGTAAGTTCTGACAGCATTTCAGCGATTTTCATCCGCAGCATTGTTGTTTATGTGCGTTTTTGTGAGTCGATTATTGCGCTGCCTTTTAGGGTTGCGCCTCTTGATATGTTGAATCTGCTGACTTTATCTTTTAGAGAATTTTTCCGGCAGGTCCAGCGATGTTGTAAGCAATCGACAAGGATGTACGCTGAAACCAATCAGAAATATATCCATTTCCCGTGGGAATTTTATGTAAGAACCGGTATTGACCCAATCATGAAGCGGGCTAGATCATTTCACAAACAGCTGGCCTCAGCCTGCCCGTCGATTTTGAAGGCGAGGTGAAATAACAACCTTAACCAAAGCGGGAGCAGACGCCTCCCTTCTGCGCGTCAGGCACAGTAAAGACCCACTCATTTCCGCCACGAAGGCATGAAACTCTTACCTGTGAGACCTGAGAGCATGGAAAAGTTGCCCGCCAGGTCTGGCGGTTTCCGTTACTGAAACAGCTGAAAGGTACCTGGGTCCAGGGTTGATCATTAATACAGAGAAGATCCGCCAGTGTTCCATCAGTTTTTTTTACCCGGCAGCGCTCAAACTGCTTTGAGTGATGCGAGCCGAACAGCACTACCAGGTTTCCTGCACCTGAAGAGTGCCCGTCTGCCGCGGGCTTCCAGAGGTTGCCCTTCTGGCCGAAAAACTCTCGGGTAACATTGCGCTCTTCAACTACTGGCTCGGCTACCGGGGCGCTGCCGTCATCAGACATCATGGCTACGCCATCGGAGGAATCGGTCGAGCTGCCACAGGCAGCAATAAATGCTGTAAATAAAATCAGAATAAAAATTTTTCTCATAAACATAAAAATGATCCCTTTAAAATTATGTTCCCACCAATAAAACTTTAAAATCAAAAAAGCACAAGCAGGGAAATTGCACTTTACGTCGCTTAAAAGTTATCCACAGAAGAGAACAAACAGTGAAAGCTGAGTTATCCGCTACTTAAGCAGATCGTAAGGAATAAGAACTGTATCACTTATAAAGGAGAGCGGCACATCAGCCAGCATGAGTGTGCGGCCAAGAAAATGGATGTCATCATCGGTGATCCAGTCCAGGTCCTGCTGCGTGGCTGGATAAAGGCTATCATCGTAATCAGTACTGGCTGTGCGCGTCTGCATCGTTGCACAGGAGCTTAAAAGCAGCAGGAATAACAAGAGCAGCAACCTGATTGTGGCCCGGATAGTCATATCACCTTCATAAGTAACACAGGGGCAGAATTTGGACGAGTGGCTTTCTTTGTTGACTGCCCTCCTAATATTTAAAGCGGTTTGATTTCATATAGTTATAAATCTTTTCTAAATTCCCTACCCTGCCTCGCCGACCATATATTACGAGCCTCCCCGTTATTAAAAGGTTACGTCTGCCCCCGAAATTTCCCGGCAGCAGAGACATCAGGAAATTGTCACATGAACAGTCAAAATGATCACAAGCTTCTTATTGCCTATTGCGCAACAGTTTTAATAATTCTGATACTCGCTGTCGGAATGCCACAACAGCTAAACCTCCCTGCCAAAAGTCATGGTGGCGGGGGGGGAACGCGTGGCGCATCAGCGCCTACCTATCAGTTTCCCTCACTCTGCGGCCCGCAGTTTGAAGGTGCTGTAATAAACTTTGCAGTAGAATGTTTTAACGACTCGATCTTTATTAACTGGCAGGTTTCAAAAGCCGATCAGTTCGGCTGGCAGTATGTTTCAGAGTCAGCCGGAGATGCTGCCGGCGGATTTGATTATGATATTCTCGGGCTGGCCTTCAGGGAAACTGCTACTGAAATCTGGGTAGTAATTAATGCCAACATGCCTTACCCGGGCGGAAACGATATCGCCAATCCGCTGCCCGGTCGTGATAATAATATAAATTACGGTGATCTCTTCATTAACCTTACAGGACTCTCATTTGAAGAAGCTAACGATAAAAGTGCGCTGTACGCCGTTCGTTTTGCGCCAAATAATGATTCACAGGTAAGCGACCTGGGGGTCTATAAAAACGTAAAAGCAATGTCAGTGTCTATTTTTAACATGGGGCCAGTTGACCGCGCAGGTTATGAGCGTTTTATCCGCAACAACTACGGAGCTGAACCTGATTACGGGGAGTACCCCAAAACGATGAGCTATTTTGCACCTACCAGCAGCTTTAACGTGATTGAAAGCGGTACATACGCCGGGCCCATTCAGATGATTACTTCAAGCACTCTGGCAGCGGAAAATTTTGATCTTACAAAATTTAAAGGACTCTATACCTTTGCCTTTAAGTTCGATAAGAAGCTGATAATTGATCAGTGCGGAGTAGTCGGCGGGGACGGCACAAGCTGCCTGGACTGCGCCGGTGTAGCCTGCGGCAGGTCGGTTAAGGATCAATGCGGCGTTTGTAACGGCGACGACTCAACCTGCCAGGATTGCCTTGGTATTCCTAACGGAGATGCCTTAATAGACCAGTGCGGCGTATGCGCAGGTGACGGCACAAGCTGTCTTGACTGCGCCGGCGTGCCATTTGGAAAGAGTAAAGTTGACCGCTGCGGCGTTTGCGGCGGAAATGGCGAATCCTGCCTGGGCTGCGAAAGCTTTGATAAAACCTCCGAGCTGGTTGTGCTAGACGGCACAGCAGCCCAGCAATATACGCAGCTAAAAAAAGCGCTTAAGGCGCTTAGTAAGGCCATAAAAAAGAGTAGCGACTCCAAGAAGCTCAAGCGCTGGGTTAAGCAGGCTGAAGTCCGTGGAGAACAGCTTCATATGGATAACTGGGCACGCGCCTGGCAGCTTCCGCAGTATGTAAAAAGCTGCTCCAACCAGGCCTTTTGCAGCGAGAGCAGCAACTCGCGCATAATCAATGAGTATATTGATGCTGCCGGGGAGCTTTACACGCTTACCAGACAGGCGCTTAAAAAACTTAAGAAACTGGGTGCAAGCAATAAACGAAACAAAAAAATCGGCAAAACAGCAAAGAAACTGCTGAACCAGGCCACCCGCCTGGCGGGTAGCTTCCCGCAATCGACCAGTATCTGCTCGGATGTTCAGGCCAGCAGGCGTTAGTAGTACCTGATTTGGGCGCCGGCTTTATAAGCTATAGCGGCTTAATAAAACTTGTATAAGCAACTGACCTCAAGGGACTGTAGAACAAACTCAAGAGCTGCAGAGAGTACAATTTCGTCTACGTCGACGCTTTTACGTCTACGGCAACGTAGTCGTCGACGTAATACGCCCAGCGAGTTTAGCTTACTGCTGCAGCCACAGCTCCGGAAAAACTGAAACTCGGCAAACCGTAATGCCGAAAAGCAGAGGCTGATTTGCTGACAGCAGATAGCCGGATACTGGGGGCTGATTTTTGATTTTCTGTTTACTGATTGCCGATTTACTGATTTCTGATTACTGTTTTCCCGCTCTCGGCCCCCCGCACTCAGCAACAGCTATAACGAATAAAAACTCGTAGACGTATCCGTCTACGTCAACGCTTTTACGTCTACGGTAACGTTCAATGTATCCGCAACATCCCTCAACCTGGTGCGAAGCTACCTGGAAAGATTAAAATTCGTAGACGTTGCCGTCTACGTGGGACGTTTTACGGTTACCGTTACGTAATACACCCCGAGAGCCTCTCTATACACTAACTGCCGGCAGTCTCTGACATATACCGCTCAAGCAAGAGCTTAACGCCGGCAAATACCTCCGGGCGGGCTTCGCGCGGGTCAGAGACAACTGCTGAATCAAGCGCTTTTAAGACAAAATCAGGAGAGCTGCACTCTGAAACTTTGGCAGCCAGTGCTTTTACTATCTCTTTAGCCTGCCCGTTCATGCCCTTTAAAAGCTCTATTACACTTCCGGCATCAACATCTTCTGCATCCTCTTTCCAGCAGTCATAGTCAGATACCATCGCAAGCGTGGCATACGGCAGCTCCGCTTCACGCGCCAGCCTGGCCTCTGTTAAGCAGGTCATGCCGATAATGCTGGCTCCCCACTGGCGGTACATATTTGATTCAGCGCGGGTTGAAAACTGAGGACCCTCCATGCAGAGATAAGTCCCGCCACGATGCACATTAAAGCCCTTCTCTTCAGCACACACCGAAGCTACAGAGTAAAGCATCTCACTTAAAGCCGGACAAAAGGGATCGGCAAAACCCACGTGAACAACTATCTCTTTATCAAAAAAAGTTGCCGGCCGTTGCCTGGTGCGATCAATAAACTGATCCGGCACAACAAAATCTCCCGGATGAAGCTCTTCTTTAAGGCTGCCGACAGCACTAATACCCAGGCACCAGCGCGCCCCCAGGGCTTTAAGCGCATAAATATTTGCGCGGTAATTTATTGCAGTCGGATTAATCGTGTGAGCGCGCCCGTGGCGTGCCAGAAAGAGCATCTTCTGCCCGTTAAGCTCGGCCCGGTAAATCGAGTCCGACGGTTCACCAAAGGGCGTTGATACCCGCTCTTCTTTTAGCCCGCTTAAGCCTTCAATATTATAGAATCCGGTTCCACCAATAACTGCCAGACTGGTCATAGAGAAAACTCCTGCTTAAGTAAAATGCTGTATTCGTCTGAGCTGATACTACTCCAGAGTCAGGAAAATTCAAAGCACTGTGGTTTGTTCCGGCTGTACTTACCAGCCTAACCGGCTTTGCGCGAAGGATATGATTTACTCACAGAAATGCCGTAAGAAACCACAGACTGTCGAATAATCGCACTGGCCAGACCGCCGGAAACAATCCGGCTGGTCTGAAATTCAATCTGCATGCTGCGGCTGCTGTGATAATCCTTTCTGTTTGTCAGGGTGGCACGTGAATTAGAGATTAAATCGGACAGCTTAACTGACTGCCGAACTATGCTGTAATTAAAGGAGTAGGTTTTATAAAGCCCGGGGCCGGAAAAAAGAACCATTATCAGGAAAACAAAGATAATTCGAAATCTTGAATTGTGGTCGTGCTGCATAACTTCTAACCGGCTTAAAATACTGTCTAAACATACCCGGAGAACCCCGACAGTATGCTATCACAACCACCAGTGAACACTATTGCAACTGTCGTACCAGCCAGACTCCCTTCCTGTTCAAATGTAGTGACTGATTCCTCCTTAGCCAGAGCTCCTTGAATAGAAAGTTTATTATTACGGATAGCTGCTGCCAGCTTGCAGCTGCAGGCTTATCGTGTTATTTCAGGGCATTAAGTTGAACATCAGCGGCCTTTTAAGCCGGCAGTTACTCTAATTTTTTTGGGAGACTGAACTATCAGCCAGGATTTTCAGGAAATAGAAAAAGAGGCGCGTGAAGCTATCGCTGCCTGCAGCGATACTAATAAACTTCAGCAGATTGAAACAGCTTACCTGGGGCGCAAGGGCTCGGTTACGGCACTTTTAAAAGAGATACGTAATATTGAGCCTGAAAAGAGAAAGGAATACGGGCAGGCGGTAAACAGGCTGAAAGAAACTGTCTCAAACCTGATTGAGACCCGGCGCGAAGAGCTTTTGGCAGCTTCAGGTGAAAAGCCGCTTGATTTTGATCCTACACTTCCCGGCACAGCCCCCCGGGCAGGCACACTTCACCCGATTACACAGCTTATGTATGAACTGAATAATGCCTTTCTTTCTCTTGGCTTTGAAGTATACGAAGGCCCTGAGATTTCAAGCGAGGCGTATGCCTTTGACAGCCTGAACTTCCCTGCTGATCATCCGGCCCGTGACAGCATGGATACCTACTGGCTGGAAGGCGCTCAGGACAAACGCGGTGCCGAGAGGCTCTGTCTCAGGCCGCATCTTACCGGCGCCAGCGTGCGCTACATGCAGGAGCACAAACCTCCTTTCCGCTTCGTTTATCCGGGCCGGGTTTACCGCAGTGAATCCACTGATGCCAGCCACGAGCGCGCTTTCTTCCAGTACGAGGCGCTTATAGTTGATCAAGCTGTACCGTTTAGCTCCGGGCGGGTTTTAATTGACGCAATTTTAGAGCGCACCTTCGGGCGCAAAGTAAAAACCCGCATGCGTGCCGGCTTTTTTCCCTTTGTTGAGCCGGGCTTTGAAATTGATATGCAGTGCCTGGTGTGTGAAGGCAAAGGCTGCAGCATCTGTAAACAGGTCGGCTGGCTTGAAATGATGCCGGGCGGGCCGCCGCATCCGAATGTGTTCCGGGCCGGCGGCATTGACCCTGAAAAATGGCAGGGATTTTACATTAACATCGGGCTGGACCGGATTGTAATGATGCGTCATGCAATTGATGATATCCGGCTCTTTCATTCCTGTGACCTTCGCTTCTTAAAACAGTTTCCGGGAGTGGTGTAAGCAATGAAAATTTCATTTAACTGGCTAAAAGACTACGTTTCCATTCCTGGTACGGTTTCCCCGCAGAAGCTGGCCGAGGATATTACCATGAGTACTGTTGAGGTTGAGGATGTTGAAGATATCGGTGCACGCTTTGATAAGATGCTGGTAGGTTACGTTGAAAGCGTATCAAAACACCCTAACGCTGACCGCCTGAAGATAGCATCTGTTGATACCGGAGCTTCTGAGAAAGCTGAAATTGTTTGTGGCGGTATTAATCTGCGGGAAGGCATGTGGGTAGCAGTTGCTGAAGTTGGTGCCATGCTTAAGGTACACGGCCAGGGTGAGCTGGTAGCGCTAAAGCCGGCTAAGATCCGCGGCGTAGTAAGTAACGGTATGATCTGCGCCTCGGAAGAGATCGGCCTGGAGGATCTCTTTCCCGCCAGCCAGGAAGCAGAGATTATTGATCTTGAGAGCGCCATCACTGCTGACAGCTTAAGGCCTGGCATGCCGCTGGCCACAGCACTCGGCCTTGATGATTACCTGCTTGTAATTGATAACAAGTCGCTTACCAACCGTCCTGATCTCTGGGGCCACTACGGTATGGCCAGAGAAGTTTCAGCGCTATACGCCACAGAGTTAAGGCCTGCGCTTGAAAAGAGTTTTAATATAGAAAGTGCTGCAGATTTTCCAGTCACAATTGAAAATACCGCCCGCTCATTCCGCTATATCGGAGCATTAATAGAAGGAAGTAACCCGGCTGAGAGCTCTCCTTTCTGGATGCAGGCACGGCTCTGGCTACTTGAGCAGCGGCCGATAAGTCTTCTGGTCGATTTAACCAATTATGTGCTTTTCAGTATCGGCCAGCCGATGCATGTCTTTGACTGCGACAAGCTTAAAGGCGAGTGTATTAAAGTAAGAAGCGCCTCGGCTGGAGAAAAGATCAAACTTCTGGATGACCAGGTCTATGAACTCGGAAGCGATGATCTTGTAATAGCCGACAGCAGCAATCCTGTTGCGCTGGCCGGTATTATGGGTGGCGCCGAGACGGCTGTAACAGGCAGTACCAGGCGCGTGCTGCTTGAATCGGCGTCATTTGAGCCGATTGGCATAAGGCGCTCTGCTGCACGCTTAGGTCTTAGAAGTGAGTCTTCGGTGCGATTTGAAAAGGGAATTGATTCTGCGCGCGCAGAGCTTGCCACGCATTTATTTCTTTCGCTTTTAAAAGAGATTCAGCCGGAGATAAAAGTTACAGCTTTTAATGACTGTTATCCTGTTAAAGCTGAGGAAGTAAGAGTCAGTGTCACAAGAGACTTTATAGTAAGCCGTAGCGGACACGATTTTACTACTGATGAGATTAAAGAAAAGCTATCCCTTCTGGGATTCTCTGTTAATGCAGAAAATGATCACTTTGATATTGTCGTTCCCTCCTGGCGGGCAACCGGTGATATTTCAATACCGGAAGATATAGTTGAGGAAGTAGCCCGTCTTTATGGCTACGAGAATCTTGAGTTTGTGCCGCCGCCTGTGCGCCTTACGGAGGCCGTATATCAACCGTGGCAGCTTATCCAGCTAAAGGCGCGCCGCTACCTGGCTTATTCAGCCGGGCTTCATGAAGTTAACAACTATCCGTGGGTAGAAGAGAGCGATCTAAAGGCAGCTGGAATTGATCCTGAAAGCTGTCTTAAGCTGCACGCGCCGCCCTCAAAAACAAGTGCCTCTCTTAGGCCCTCGCTTGTCCCGGCTTTAATATCAGCCGCACAGAGAAACTTAAGATACTTTAAGGAATTTGGCCTCTTTGAACTGGGAGAAGTGTTTTTAAATGCATTGGAAGAAAGTAAAACTCCGGCAGGTGAAAAACTCCCCCTGCAGCACAGGCATCTCGCCTGCGTCTGTGTAGCTCAGGATAGTCGCACTGCCTATCTTCGCGCGCGTGGTGCACTTGAGGGTCTGCTTGAAATATTACCGTATAAAGATCTTAAGATAGGCTCTACCTGTGAAAGACCTACGTGGGGTGTGAGTGATACTTCTTTTTCGGTGGATTTTAAGGGCAAACAAATTGGAGTTATTGCACTTGCAAGCGATCTTAGTCTGCGGCGGGCAGGAATTGAAGGGGCTTCAGTAGCGCTCTTTGAACTTAAGCTTGAAGCCCTAAAAGATGCCGGAGTAGTTGATATTGTAACGTACAGCCCTCTTCCACGCTTTCCGGTAGTTGAGTTTGATTTTGCAATGCTCTTTGACATTAAAACCCGCTGGGAAGACATAAAAAACGTGGCCGCCAGAAACCAGAAACTCGTTCAGGATGTACAATTTGTTGATGAATATCGCGGCAAACAGGTGCCTGAAGGGAAAAAATCAATCGCCGTAAGGCTTATTCTGGCCAATCCAAATAAAACGCTTACGTCTTCCGAGATACAGAAAACAAGTGAGCGGGTAATTAAAACACTTGAAAAAGAGCTCTCTGGCCAGATGCGCAGCGTGTAGTTAACATTTATGCGGCTTCAGTCTCGTAATAGGCTGATTTACTCTTAGGAGGAGGTATTTCTATACCCTCTGCTTTCATCCCTTCCAGATGAAATTCAATTGCCTCTTTCATGGATGCTTCAACTTCTTCCTGAGAGTCTCCAGTAGCAACGCATCCTGGCAGATCCGGACAGTAAGCAGAATATCCGCTCTTAGTCTCTTCGATTACAATTAAGTATTTTTTCTTCATCTCTTCAAACCTGCCTGCTTTAATATACTGTTAAGGGTACCGCCGGCCAGTTCACTATTTAATTTGCCGGCAACGGTAACAAGTCCTTTCTTGGTTTTATGCTTATACTGACGATGGCTTCCCCTGGTTCTCACCATTGGTAGTACGTCTGCATTCGGGGCGGGAATGCTTATACTGACGATGGCTTCCCCTGGTTCTCACCAGAAACCAGCCATCATTTTCAATTAATTCTATTACCGCTTTAACTTTCATTAATAATTATACTATAGCCCACGCTCCAGGAAAACTAGAACCATGTTATCTGGTTGAATTTATAACATAAATTTAACTAAGGAAATTCTTTTAGAGTGTCGATTATATTTCTGGTGGCAGCGGTTACTGACAGGCTGTAGTTTTGTCTGATCTCCGTTTTTGCCCGTCATTATTAGATAATTACCTGGATACATTTTTTGAGGGTGGGAGCAAGGAATGACTCTTCAGACAAGTGGTGGCACAGATAATAGCGGCGCAGCCATGTGGGAAAAGGCAAAAAATTACGCCAAGGAGATCGGCTATGTCCCTGGCTCGTTTTCAATTGCAGCCCGAACTCTTATGGCCGATGAATTCAAGTTTGGCGGAAATATCCGGCCAGTTACGAAGTTTCAGGTAGCCAGGCTTTTTCGCACGCCAAGCTTTAAATCAATGCTCTATTACTCGGTTAAATCCATTTTTCCCGACCGTCTTGAGGGTAAAGAGCGGGTATCGGTTGGTGATATGATGGATGCCTACAGCCCATTTGATCTGGCAGTTTTAATTTTAAGCTTTGTGCTTTACAGAAAAGCCCGCCGCATGATGGCCGATGAGTGGCCGCGCTTTCAGGAGGGCCTTGATGATGATTCACAAATAGGCTGCCAGATAGGTACTTTTATTCCGGCTATCGGCACAGGTACGGCCCTTCTGGCCTGCTCAATGAGGCACTACGCCCTGGCTGCCATGAGCAAGGAGAATCTTAAGCAATATAAGGTCTATCGCAGGAAACTTAAGGAGACTGGAGAGCACTATAACTTCCAGCTTGAGCATGAGCTGTGGGGCTGCAGCAGTATGCATGTAGGCGTAATTATTCTTACCAACTTCGGCTTTGGTGCTGAGGTGGCCCAGGCCTATTCAAGCGGTGTCGATCCCAATTCAAGTTTTCATCATATTAAGGATCCACTGTCGCGCCGCATGAAAATAGCGAATCTCTGGATTGAGGGTATAAATAAAGGTCTCGATCAGCCGATCTCAAATATACCGGGTGAATTTTATCCGGATAAGGCCATCCGTGATGCACTCTATGCCCGCATAGAGAAAATTCACGAGGGTGAGAAAAACTGGCTTGATTACACCAAGGACGATATCAGCCCCGAGAAAACTCCGCAGCTCTTTGCCAAAGTTCAGCAGGAAGGCGAATATGAAGTACCAGAAGAACTTGAAGATGTATTTTCGCTTGAAGACATTACTTCAATGGAAGAAGAGGACTTTGACCAGCTGATTGATCAGATTGATGCTGAAGCCGAAGGCACTGCTCCTAAAGGCTCAACCATACTAAGCTCAAGTGATATCGATGAGCTAGAGGATATCGTGGAATAGCTGCTTAGTACCATTCGTACTCAAATGTCCAGCGCAGCACGCCATCTGGAGCTTCATCAGATACGCCAAAAAGATAAGCCAGTTCATACCAGAAGAAACCATAGCGGCCGTAAACTGCCGGGCCAATAAAGTGTTCCTGCTCGTCAAAGCTGCCCCACTTTTTAAGATCTTCTATCTCACTAAACCACTCAAAGCCAGGTTCGAAGTGCTGACCCAGCCGGCTTCTAAGCGAGAAAGCAAATTCACCTTCTGTTTCATCAGAAGCGCCGCCGCCAACTTTTCGCTCTACAATAATGTTAGCGCGGCTCAAGTAATCAGTTCCGCCCTTTTCAAGCAAAAGTTTGCCTTCAAGCTTGTGGCTGTCATTCCCGGTTAGATCTGCTCCGATTTCAAAATACAAACCGGCATCCAGCCAGTACTTACCCTGCTCAAAGAGCTGGTAAACATTCTCAAGCGCAAGCTCTGTAGCTTTAAACTCTTCCCCTTCCTGTTTATTAACTTCAAGAATAAGGCTGTTTGAGAAGCGGTCCGTCCAGGCTTTCCCCACTTCTAATTTGTTTTTCATATCACCGCTGGGATCGGCCTGGTATTTTCCGCGCCACTCCACCTCGGTCTCACCCTCATGCACAACCGGCGAGTAAATCTTATCAATTGCATAAGCACGATTTACAAAAACAGCTAAAATGCCTGCTGCCAGAACCACTGCCAGAGCAGCGCGAATTGCCTGTGCTTTTGCATTAAGTTTTAAAATTATAAGTGTATAATAGATGCAGGCCAGCGTAAGCCCGTATGCCAGAAGCTGAAGAAGGGATGGCCTGGAAGTATAGCCTACGAGAATATGCAGGATCTCACCGAACCAGCCGTTTTCAGAGACAATATGAGAGGTATCCCAGAGCGGCGTATTAAATACAGTTACAATGTCAGCTGCAGCCAGGTAACCGACTGCCTGTGCCATCATTCCGGCCGCAACAAGGCTTAAAAGCACTCCCAGCACCGAGAACATGACTCTTGGTGAAATGACTACAATACCGAGATACATCAGGTAACCAAGCGCAGCTCCCGCAAATAGGCCCGCAAGGCCTCCAGCTAACAGCTGCACGGTATTTGTGCCAAGTGCAAAAAACCCCTGGCTAAGAAGCACCACCTCGGCACCGTCACGTAAAACTGTAAGTGCTATAACTGCTGCCAGCATAACGGCGGGTTTTCTTCCTTCTAGTACAGCCTTTCCGGTTTCTTTAATCTGGCGGGCCATCCTGGCGCCGTGCGTTTTCATCCATACTACTGTGCTGGCTATTAAAACACCTGATACAGCCAGGACTGTCGCATTAAAAAGCTCCTGCCCCATTCCGGCCATAGCCGATGAGATTGCTTCTGTGGACCTTGCAACCACTACTGATCCAAAAAGCCCTGCTCCAATTCCGAGCCAGAGCCACTTGTTTCTGCCCGCCAGTCCCTTGGTGGCCGCTATTACCAGGACAAGTGTAAGTGAAACCTCCAGCGCTTCTCTAAAAACAATTAAGAATGTTGCCATCCAGGTCATCTGCTACTCCAGCAAAAACCTTACTCCACAATTAAAACACCCTGAGCAGTGCCAGGATTAAATTCACCAAAAAATTTGTACTCTCCCTCTGGAAGCGGACCGACCAGAATTTTTGCTTCTTTTCCACCAAGAATTATTTTCTCGCGGTTAAAATCGTAGCTTTCAAACTCCTCGGGAGTTTTGTCACAGTTAATTACCCGAAGGCGTACTTTAGTACCGGCAGGAATCTTAAGCTGCTCAGGGATAAAGCGGTTATTTTTAATCTCAATCTGGAATTCGGGAAAATCGGCCTGGGCCGATGAAGCCCCGTAGATAAGCAGAGAGCCCAGAATGTATACAACCAGTTTCAATCTATTAATTTCCATCTTCAATCTCAATAATATTCATATGTTATACTTGGCTCATATATCAATAGTTGAGTATATTATTAAAGTATATGTTTGGTATGCCAAACATTGCTTTGTATATTGCATTATCGACTGTATATGTCAAGGGCTGTAGCAGATTTTTTTGTAATTTTTTTCTCCCGGGCGCCCGGGCATAAAGAGCCGGGTTGTTCACAGAAACACTGAAATACAGTAAACCGTAAAGCCGAAAAGCCGAAGCTGACCTGCTGAAAGCGGGCTGCAGAGTGTGCCGGAGGCTGGTTCTGATTTTCTGGTTACCGATTACCGATTTACTGATTTTCTGATTGCTGTTTCCCTGCTATCTGCTATCAGCCCTCAGCAGTCAGCTTTGAAGAAGAAAATTCGTAGACGTGGCCGTCTACGGCAACGTAGGCGTCGACATAATACCCCCAACGAGTTCAGCTTTTCACTCCAACTTCCTTTAACTCCCCACCCCCAAAAAGCTTCGACAAAATCTCCGGCAGTTTTTCATTGGTAGTAAGAAGCTCTATTAAATCTCCTTCCTGAATGCGGGTATCACCGTGCGGGATAACTAACCTGCCGCTACGGCGAAGAGAGGTAAAAATACTCTGCTCAGGCAACCCTGTTGCCAGATCGCGAATAAGCCGTCCCTTTAATACAGAATTTTTGGCCACCCTGAACTCAACAAAAACGCTCTCCTCTGAAATATCATCCTCAATTGTCACACTCAGTTTTTCCTGCTGTTCGGTTACTTCCTGCCAGGCCTTGTGCTGTGAGGCTATGCTGTACACTCTTCTGATATCATTCTGATGCAGCATGCCCAGCAGAGCATGGCGATCGTCGCGGCGTACAACCGGAAGCGCGTGAATTGAACGGACTGATATTATTCTCCAGGCCTCTGCCAGGGTGGCGTCAGGATAAGTTACCAGCGGATCTTTTATAACAATTTTCTTAATAGTCTCCTTTTCAAGATCCAGCCCGGAAAGATTCAACTGGTTAAAATCATAAGCTGTAACAAGTCCAAAAAGTTTCCCCTCAGAATCTATTACAGGGAAAGCACGGTGCTGATGCCTTTTAAGTTCCTCTTTAAAGTCAAGTAGCGAAAGATTTTCAGGAAGACAGTGAATTCTGTGGCGCATAGCCTGATGCACCTTAATTCTTTCAAGCACACTTAAGATCCTGCCGTGCGCAAGTGAAATTCCACGCCTTGCAAGTTTAAGTGTGTAAATTGTCTCTCCGTTCAATAGATATCTGCTCGCCAGGTTTGATACCACGACCGAAAGCATAAGCGGCAGAATAATCTGGTAATCACCGGTCAGCTCAAAGAGCATCATAATAGCAGTAATTACAGCACCGCTACTTCCGGCAAAAACTGCTGCCATTCCTACCAGGGCATAGGCACCGGCCGGGGCAGTAATCTCAGGAAATAATGAATTTACCAGCAGACCATAAGCACAACCCGTCATGGCACCTATAAAAAGCCCCGGGGCAAACACCCCGCCTGAACCGCCTGAACCGAGCGTGATCGATGTTGCAGCAAGCTTTAGAACCAGGAGCAGCACAGCAGCCAGGGCAAAGTAGCGGTTATGAAGTGTTGCCTCAATTACATCGTAGCCCACACCAAAAACCTGCGGCATTCCGTGATACTCAAGCCCCGGTATATAACTGTAACTAAGCGCAAGCGCCCCCAGAAGAAGCCCGCCAATTGCAGGTATCAACCATTCCGGTATTTTTCTTATACTTTCAAAAAGATCTTCGCTTAAATAAACAGCCTTGGTATAAAAGACTGCAACAAATGCCGATAGAATTCCGAGTACAACATAAAGAGGGTACTCCCAGTGGCTGGCAACCTGATACGGTGGAACACTAAAGGCTGGAAAATCACCGTAAACCACCCGGCTTACAACGCTGCCGGTGACTGCAGCAAAAATAACAGATCCAAAACTAAAAAATGCAAATTCACCCAGTATAATCTCCTGCGCAAAAAAAACGGCTGCTATCGGTGCGTTAAAGGTCGCTGCAATTCCGGCCGCTACACCGCAAGCAACAAAATTCCGCATGCGCTCTTCAGCCACGCCCAGGAACTGCCCAAGCGCTGAGCCGATAGTTGCCCCAATCTGTACTATCGGCCCCTCGCGGCCGACCGAACCACCGCTACCTATACAAAAAGAAGAGGCCAGAATTTTAGCAAGCGCTACCCGCGGCCTGATACGCGAACCTTGCATTGCCACAGCCTGCATAACCTCAGGCACACCGTGGCCTTTGGCTTCACGCGCAAAGTAATAGGTTATTATCCCAACCAGGATTCCTCCCAGCGCAGGAGCAAGCAGGATCCGTACGGCAGGCACCACTCCTGCCTCTCCGTCAAGCATAACCTGCTCAACCGAGTAGATAAGAAAACGAAAGATTACAGCACCAACCCCGGTAGCCAGTCCTATAGCCAGAGCTGTTAAGAGCAGTATTACTGATAACGGTGGCGCGTGGCTGCTGAGCCAGCGTAAAAATCTGTGGCGGTAGACCAATAAAATTCTGGTCAACCTATTGTGCCCATTGCCGTTACCGTTATTATTGCCCACTACTGTTAAAGCCCCTTTCTCTTAAACCTTTACAGGGAGAGACTAACGCCCAAAGTGACAGGCTGCAAGGTGGTTAATATACCACAAGAGTAGACTTCTGGTTAACTAGCAGCAACTACCGGCAGAGATCTTACAACTCCGGCACTACTTTCAAAACATGGAGTTAACTAAAACGTATAATCCACCCTTACATAAAAGGAGCGCTCAACCTCAGCCGGTAATACATTTATAAAGTCCGCTATATACTCAGCATGCTGATCGTGCAGAAGGTTCTGGCCAACAAGCGAAATCTCAAGCTCGTCACTGTAGTTCCAGCCAAGCCTGGCATCGAGGTCGATATAGGACTCAATACCGTACCCCGGAATACTGTCAACATAGCGAAACATAGAATCAAGCTCAAAGTCATGCGGAAGATTTATAAGCGACCTGAGGGTGGCCTTATGCTCCGGATTACGTGTCTCCTGGAGGGCTGCAACCGTATCCGTACTTCCCGGATCAAGAGTTACATCATTACGCACATACGAATAACTGCCCTGAAGCGTCCACCATTCGGTGGGACTAAAGCCTATAACCAGTTCGCCGCCATAGGTCTTAGCCTCAGCCATATTAGCGTTAATTAAAGGTAATACAAGATGCGGCACTGGAAGCGCTGCCGGAAAAGGCGCACCGCGCTCCAGGGTAAGAATACTATCATAATCATTATAAAAAAGGCTTAAATCAAAACTAAGCGTTTCAGCCGGTTTATAACGGAGGCCCGCTTCGTAGGCTAAAAGCTTCTCTGAGTCAAAGTCATTACTTCCGGTAAAGGTTGCAGCAATTGGCATCCCACCCGGCCCCGGTGATACTGAAATAATGAAGCTCCCGTCAGCATTAACCCTTGATGGAGTACGCACAGCGCGCGCTACCGAGGCCCAAAGTGAGAGATTGTCATTTACAAGATAACTGACCCTGGCACTCGGTTGAAACTCTGCTCCACTATAATCAGAATGCTCGTACTTAAAGCCTGCCTGAAATTGAAGCCGGCCATCCAGAAGTGAACTTTCATCCTGAATAAAAGCGCTCGGCTGATTCAAAGTGCGCTTTACAGGATCAAGCATAACGCCTGAACCAACACCTTCATTTGTAATCTGCCTGAAACCCACACCCCAGATAATCTGATTCCAGTCCGTTAGGCTAAAGCGGTGATCGAAATCAAGATCGTAAGTTTCAGTAAGATGGGAAATAATAATCTCATCACGGTCAACTCTGTCATAAAAGAGTTGCAGGCTGCTCTCTGAACCGGACTTGAATTTATGCTCCCAGCGGGCTAATACGTTGCCGCCTTTAAAATTCCGTTCGCCGGAAAACGTAGTAGTAAAAGGCGGAGTGAATGATGGACTGGTAGCAGCAAAATCTGTCTGGCCGTTGAATATATCACCCTGAAAGGTCAGGTGATCATTTGCTGAATACCTGTGATCAACTCTGAAACCACCTCTTGTAGCATGCCAGTCATCAAAGACATCACCCCCGTCGGGACTGGCAGAGTCGTCCATATTATCATAATCAGCATAAATCCTTGCGCTGGTGTTCTCCCCGAGCTTTCTGCCGTAACGGATAGTCCCTTCGCCAGGATGTTCGCTTCCGGCAAGACCGCTTATAAGAGTACCTTCGGTCTCATCTGCGCTTTTTGTAATAATATTAATCACACCGGCTACTGCATTAGAGCCCCACATACTGGCCCCCGGCCCGCGTATAACTTCAATGCGCTTTATGTCCTGAAGCGGATAATCAGGCTGCTCCCAGAAAACACCTGAAAAAAGCGGAGTATAAACCGAGCGCCCGTCAATTAAGACCAGGAGCTGGTTGGCAAAGAGACTGTTATCGCCGCGCGATGCAATTGCCCATTTATTGGCATCAATCTGGGCCACGTGCAGCCCGGGCACCATCCGCAAAAGCTCCGGTATGCTGGTGGCTCCTGAGCGCCTTATATCCTGTTCAGTAATAACAAAAATAGCACTCGGCGCTGTAAAAAGCTTCTCGGCCTTCTTTGAGACCGAGGTAATTTCCACCTGCATAAGCTCTTCTAAGTCAAGATTAAGCAGGTCTTCCGCCTCAACATCTCCAGGCGCTGCCTGTGTCGGGCCTGCCGCAATATACACCAGAATAATTAACAGCCAGGGCGCCTTTCTTATTGCATCCAGCATCGTATCTCTCCAGCAAAAAAGAACATAAAACAAAAACTAAATATTCTTAATCCGCGCCAGCCTTAAGACCCGCGAGCTCATAAAGAGTCCGGCCCGGTCAAGCGCGGCCTTATTTACCTCAAAGCGAAGATGATTATCTTCTACAAAAAACCGTATGATACCACCCTTATCTAAAAAATCGTCACTCTCGCCGATAGTTAACGTCTGATTGCCTGCAGATTTAAGAAGCCCTTCAGAATTTCCGGTATCAAGCGCAACAAAGAGTACTTCACACCCTGAAACGCCTGTGGAATCATTTACTGCTTTTACTGAAACTTTTTTACCTGCTGCTGATTTGCCGTTAAGTGCAGAGAAAGCCGCAAGCGGCGACTCGCCTGCCACGCATACAGTTATATCATCGCCATTCTTTTTAAAGTCGGTAAACTTAATAAAGTTAAAAACAAAACCGGCTTTAAGACGGTATTCAAGCCCGTCAGCCAGAGCATTTCCGGGGAAAATAAACAGGCACAAAAATACTAAAAAAGTTATTAGGGCCGACCAGGCGGCAACCGATCTGGCTGTAGCTTTGAGAGTAAAATATTTTAGTTTCCTATTAACAAACACAGTACTCAAAATTAAAACTTTGGCCTCCTAGCCAGGGCCAGCGGAGCCAGTTATGATCGTCCAGGTCTACGTAGACGTGACCGTGCACGTATACGGTCACGTTGACGTCTACGATCCCTAAATCATACTCTTTTACAGTCCCAACCCCTAAGCAATATGGCACAAAATTAGGCTTACACATCGTAACTGGGGATCCACTACACGTTACCATATAAGCAGCCGTTCTTTCCCCTTTCAATTACTGGCAATTAGATGCCTGCTAACCGGAAGACAGTTAACAGTTTTAACCGATTAGAGTGTCGTAAATTCCCGTATTTTTAAGCAGAAACGTGCTAAGAAACAGCTAACTTCATAATATAGGGTACTAATTCTTGCTCTTCTCTTAAGGCTGTGTGCCGGCAGGCTGGCTCCAACCACCCTAATTTCAGCTTATGAAAAAGCACCAAAATGCCGAAAACAGCATTATAGATTTAAAAATCAGGCGGTTATGAATTCAGAGCTGATTACAGACGGGCTTAAGCACGAACGCAGTTCCCTTGCTTTGCGCTTTCGAAAGGCCTCTCTTGCAAACAAGCTGAGAATACTGCTTCTCCTGTCAACGCTTTTAATAACCCTGCTTGTACTTGTTACTACCGTCGCCAAGGATCTCTATCTCATACAGTCACGGCTGAGAGCCGAAGCAGCCACACGCGCCCGCATTATGGCAGAAAATATAGCGCCGGCTCTCCTCTTTCTGGATAAAGAGGCTGCCCGCGCAACTTTAAAAACACTCTCCAAAGATCCGGCCTTTGTATCAGCGCAGGTACTTAATAAAAACGGCGAGCTTTTTAGTGCCTACCCGAAAAGCAGCCGCGTGTTGATGCCGGCATCCGGGGAATATCAGAGCTGGGAAAACTATACTCCCTACCTCTATATCGGAACTCCCATTACAAGTCAGGGCGAACATATCGGGGCACTTTACATCAAGACCTCCTTAAAAGACATTTACCGCGCCCTGCTGATAGATGTTATTTTTGCAGTCGGCCTGTTTTTACTTGCTTTGCTTATCTTTAACCGTTTCAATGCCAGCGCTAAAAAATATATAGCCGAGCCTCTCAGTGCCCTGGTTAAAACTCTTGACAGCGTGACCACTACTAAAGACTATTCCAGGCGCTCCCCCAAGCTCTTTCAGGACGAGATCGGTCACCTGGTTGACTGTGTAAACCGCATGCTGGCAACTGTCGAAATTCAGACCCGCGAGCTTGAAGAATCCCAGCAGGTTCTCGAAAAGCGGGTAGAAGAGCGCACCCGCGAGCTAACAGAACAGGCGCGTGAGCTTATTGCCGCGCGCGATGCTGCCCAGGCAGCCGTTAAGGCAAAAAGCGAATTCCTGGCCAATATGAGCCATGAGATCCGCACCCCCATGAACGGTATAATCGGTATGACAGATCTTCTGCTCGACAGCGGGCTTAAGGACTCCCAGCGCGAGCTTGCCGAAACAGTTAAAAGCTCAGCTGATGCTCTGCTTACCATAATTAATGACATCCTCGATTTTTCAAAAATTGAGGCCGGAAAGCTCTTACTTTCTCCGCGCGAATTCCGGCTGGACACCGTAACAACCGACATTGAAAAGTTGCTTAAGACCAAGTTTGATGAAAAATCACTTGAGTACGTAACTTCAATAGCTCCTGATGTGCCGCTTGGGCTTTACGGCGACGATCTGCGACTCAGGCAGGTGTTAATTAATATGCTTGGAAACGCTATCAAGTTCACTCCCGCAGGCGGCGGCATAGTGCTGCTGGTGGAAAAGGTTTCCGCAACCGGTACCAATACAACCATCCGCTTTTCAGTTGCTGATTCCGGCATAGGCATTGAGCCTGAAAAGCAGCCCGGAATTTTTGAGGCCTTTACCCAGGCTGATTCGTCAACAACCCGCCTCTATGGTGGTACAGGGCTTGGGCTGAGTATCTCGTCACAACTGGTTAAAATGATGGGCGGTGAAATCACTCTTGAGAGCCGCCCGGGTGTTGGAAGCGTATTTTCATTTACTGTTACCATGCCGACCCTTGACGTACGCCAAGAAGAAGAAGAAGAAGTAACTGTTACCCGTGATTGTAGTGACCCGGCCTGTGTAAAAATCCTTCTGGCAGAAGATAACAAGGTAAATCAGAAACTCTTTTTAAAAATCCTCGATAAAGAAGGCTACCAGGTTAAGCTTGCAAATAACGGCCAGGAGGCAATTGAGCTATATGAGTCTGAAGACTTTGATCTTATTCTGATGGATATTCAGATGCCGATAGTAAGCGGCCTTGAGGCTACCGGTGCTATCCGTGAAAAAGAAAAGCAAAGCGGCCGCCATATTCCAATTGTAGCGCTTACCGCCAATGCCATGGCCGGGGACCGCGAGCGCTTCCTTTCGGCCGGTATGGATGCTTACCTGGCTAAACCGATTAAAAGGCAGGAGTTTCTGGAAGTAATAAAGAGCATTACAGCCGTGGGCGCTGCCCCGGGCGAACCCACGCAATCTGCCGCACGGTAAGCGCTCTTCAATCAGCCGCAGCAGGCCTAAAATCAAGCTGAACAGTCATACGGAAAATCCGGAATTTATTAATAATTACTGGACTTGGAAGTACTTTATTGTCTAGTATTACGCCAAGATTTTTACGTAAGCTTGGCTATTATTATCCGGAGCAATTGCGAATTTTTTTGTGGCTCGTCCGCGTAAGATTAAATGGCTGTATAACTCCGTCTTCTCCGTTCGTTATTTTGCTCCACGAAGATTTGGTGACTACTAATAATCTAATGAGCAGAACAGTTCGTGCCTTTAGTATAATTCTGATTACCCTGTTGGCCTTCCCGTTATTAGCGAGTTCGGCTTATGCTGAAAGCCGGCGTCTTGAGCCGGTAACCCTTCAGCTAAAATGGTACCACCAGTTTCAGTTTGCCGGATTCTATGCCGCAAAGCTTAAAGGTTATTATCGTGATGAGGGCCTTGATGTAACAATTCGCGAGAGAATTGGCGATGAGGATCACCTTCAGGATGTTATTCAGGGAGTTGCCGAGTACGGTGTAAGCGGCCCTGAGCTTCTCTACGGTCGTCTTAAGGGGCTTCCGCTGGTAGCGCTGGCTGTAATCTTTCAGCACTCGCCCTACGTTCTGATTACCCGCGCAAAAGATAATATCCGTACTCCGGCCGATCTAAGCGGCAAAAAGGTAATGATCTCAGACGCGCTTGAGCGCAACATGTTTATTGCCATGTTTAAAAAGGCGGGTGTGCCCTGGGATAGCATAAATATTGTAAAGCATACGCGCTCGGTTAACGAGCTGGCGGAAGGAAAAGTCGCGGCCATGTCAGGTTACATGACCACCCAGGGTATAAGCCTGAAACTGCGTGGAATCGAGCCTTATTACATTAAACCAATTGATTACGGCATTGACTGTTACGGCGATACGCTTTTTACCACTGAAGAGGAGCTTAAAAACCACCCCGACCGCGTAGATGCGATGATTAGAGCCTCTATTAGGGGCTGGGAATATGCACTCTCTCATGAAAACGAGGTTATCGACCATATTCTGACGCTTCCGGGTGTTAAAGAGCGCGGCATAACCCGCACCAGGCTCGAACTTGAAGCCCAGGCAACCCGCCCCGCTATTATGCCCCAGCTCATTGAGATCGGCCATATGAACCCTGCCCGCTGGAATAATATGGCTCGGCTACTGGCTGAAACCGGCCTGGTTAGTCCTGACTTTTCGCTTGAGGGGTTTATGTACAGCCCCAAAGTTAAATTGGACTATACACCTTATTACATATTGGCTGCTGCCGTTCTGCTGCTTCTCGGTATTGTCTTTATAGTAACCCGCTGGAATAAACAGCTGAAAAAATCTGTAGAGGCTCGCACCCGGCAGCTTGAGTGCAGCACCAAGCAGATCAAAGCCTTCTTTCAGGCCTCGCCTGATATTATGTTTTTCCTAAAACCTGATGGAACAATCTTTGGCTATAACTGTGGTGATCCAACCCAGCTTTATCTTAAGCCGGAAGATTTTATGGGGCGAAGAATGCAGGATCTTTTACCTGCCGATTCTGCCCGAAGGTTTAAAGAAGCTATTGAATTAATCAACACCAGCGGGGAGATGCAAACCTTTGAATACCAGCTAAGGGTTCCAGCCGGCCTGCACTGGTTTGAGGCCAGGCTGGTAAAGGCAAAAGATGGCGACCTGGCTACGATTGTACGAAACATTACAGATAGAAAAATTACTGACAGTTCGCTTCGCGAACAGGCTGCGCGCCTTAAGCGGGCACAGGAGATCTCGCAGCTTGGCTTTATCGAATGGAATGTTGATACGAACGAGATATTCTGGTCAGAGCAAACCTACAGGATATTTGGCGTCAGTGAAGACATACCTCCAACTTTTGAAAGTACCATAGAGCGGGTACATCCCGATGACCGCGATCTGGTAGTCTCAAGGCTTAAGCTCGCCTCGGAAGGAAAGCAGGAATACGATATAGATCACCGTATTGTAACTCCCGCCGGTGAGGTGCGTTATGTACACGGCGTTGCTGATCTTCGGACAAACATAAATGGTGAGCGGCTGCTGGTAGGAACAATGCACGATATAAGCGACCGGGTAAAAGCAGAAGAGCAGAATGCTCTTCTTGAGTCCCAGCTTCAGCAGGCCCAAAAGCTGGAAACGCTTGGCACGCTGGCCGGCGGGATAGCACATGACTTTAATAATATTCTCTCTCCCCTGATCGGATACCTTGAGCTTGCACTGGGAGATGATGCGGTTAAAGGTGATCTTAAGGAGTACCTGGATAGAGCCTACCAGTCTGCCAAAAGAGGGGCACGCCTGGCTAAGCAAATTCTGCTCTTTAGCGGGAAAAGCACACAGCGCCTGGCCCCCTGTTACCTGCAGGAGACAGTTGAAGATGCCCTTGAGCTTTTGCGGGCTACAATACCTGCAAATATTGAGCTTAAAAAAGAGATATCAAACGATTGCCCGCCTGTGATGACTGATCCTATTCAGATTCACCAGATTATAATGAACCTGGGCACCAACGCCGCACACGCCATGCGTCCCACTGGAGGCAGGCTGACCGTGTCGCTCTCAGAGGCTACAGTTGATCGGAGTGTTTCCGCCCAGCGCCCCAATCTCAAACCCGGGCGTTATGTCAGGATTACCGTAAAAGATACCGGCTGTGGCATGGATGAAAAAACGCTGTCGTCAATTTTTGATCCGTTCTTTACCACCAAACCTGCAGGCGAAGGTACCGGTCTGGGGCTTGCCGTGGTTCATGGAATTGTTCAAAAGCATGGCGGCGATATTATCGTTGAAAGCGCTCCAGACCGCGGCACAACTTTCAGTGTCTATCTTCCGCCCACAGACAAATTACCGGAGAAGAAAGAGTCTTCACCGACTACAAACCTGCACGGCAGAGAGAGGATTCTACTGGTGGATGATGAGGAACTGATTGCTGAAGTCAGTAAAGAGATGCTTGAGCAGCTTGGATATCAGGTAACAATTTGCACCGCCGGAAGGGCTGCGCTTGAAAAGCTCCGCAACAACCCGGCCGGCTTTGACCTTGTGGTAACCGATCTCTCAATGCATGATATTACCGGTAGCGAGCTGGCCAGGGAGATTGAGAGTATCTGCCCGGGCATGCCGGTTATTCTTACAAGCGGCTATTCTGTTCAGGGTGATAGCGGCGACCTTAACGGAACTATCCGCGCCTTTCTAGCCAAGCCCTTTGGCATTCGTGAGCTGGCAGCAACGATACGGAAGGTGCTGGACAGTTCTGTAATTAAAGCACGTACATAAATACCTCTGGCTGCTTCATTGCCAGCAGTGACCTCTGCCGCCTGCAACTGCCGGATTGCCTCAAGTCCTGAATTACACAATAATATTCTGGTTTTTAAGAATATACTAAGTATATAGCCGGAGTTATCCGGGAGTTAACGCAGGGTATTCTTTCGTTGAGCCAAGCTGTCAATAAACAACATACGCGTCTCGGTGAATGGCACTCCACCGCTATCTGCGGAAACGATATTACCAGCAGCTGCCTGTATGTATCAGCACTGGCGCTTCTTTGGGCCGGGCCATTGGCGCCAGTTGCCTTAATTATCGTAGCTGCAGTACTCTGGCTCTTTCGCGGCATTTACGCCGAAGTAGTCGGAGCGCTGCCGCTAAATGGTGGTGCCTATAATGCGCTCTTAAATACTACCAGTAAATTTAAGGCCAGTATTGCTGCCTGTCTTACTATACTCTCTTATCTGGCCACCTCTGTTATCTCTGCCTCAGAGGCAGTAGAATATGGCGCAAGTGTTGTAAGGCAACTCGCTGGAACAGATCTTCCTCATTTTCAGATTATGCTGGGCACTGTGCTGCTGCTTAGTGCTTTTGCTTATCTTACAATCCGCGGTATTGGCGAAAGTGCTCAGGTGGCACTGGCCATTTTTATTTTTCATATGACTACGCTCTCGCTTCTGGTAATTTTTGGGCTTTACTGGATATTTCAAAACGGCACGGGGGTTTTTGCTTCAAACCTGGCGCAGCCCGCTCCACGCCCCAGCTCACATCCGCTTCTGTTTGGGTTTGCTGTGGCAATGCTTGGAATATCGGGTTTCGAAAGCTCAGCTAACTTTGTAGAAGAGCAAAAACCGGGGGTTTTTCCTAAAACACTGAGGAACATGTGGGCTGCAGTTAGCTTCTTTAATCCTACTATCTGCTGCCTGGCACTGGCAGTTATTCCGCTTACTGCTGTTGAACCGCACAAGGAAGCACTGCTGGCGCACCTTGGGGAACTGACAGGTGGAAGCTGGCTCGGGCTTATGGTCTCACTTGATGCCGCGCTGGTTTTATCAGGTGCTGTGCTTACAAGTTTCGTGGGCGTTACTGGTCTTGTACACCGCATGACCCTTGACCGCTGTCTGCCCCAGCTTCTGCTAAGGACTGGCCGCTACGGCACGTTCTACAGGATCATTGTTACGTTTCTTATTCTATCAGCAGCACTTGTATTTGTAGCAGGCGATCTGAACAACCTTGCCGGTGTTTATACCATTTCATTTTTATCGGTAATGGCGCTTTTTGTATATGGTAACGTACTTCTTAAAATCAAAAGAGCGCGTTTGCCGCGGCCTACGCG
Source organism: Candidatus Dadabacteria bacterium (assembly GCA_003696425.1). Classification (GTDB taxonomy): domain Bacteria; phylum Bdellovibrionota_C; class UBA2361; order UBA2361; family J046; genus J046. Next base: position 27,189 of record RFHI01000029.1, read on the forward strand.
GGTTTCATGGCTTACGCTGCTGATTGCCTTTACGGCAGTTGCAACCGGAGTTATTTGCAACGTCATTCTGGAAATTAAATTTGTCCAGATATTTCTTATTTATTTTGTACCAGCACTACTGATTGTAACAGTGATGCTGCTTAGAATTGAAATTCTTAAGTTTGCCATTTTTGTTCTTAAAGCAATTACAAGAAAGCTGGGTATTATGACCCGCAGGCTGACCCTGGCAATGACCAGAAAAATTGAGGAGATTAACTCACAGACAGTTGTATTTTTTACACGTGGAAGCGACATATCCAATTTAAATGAAGCCATGTTGTATGTCCGTAAAAACGAACACACTAACCGGATAAAAATTGTTACTGTAGTAGACAAAGGCAGCAAACCACCCGAACGTCTGGCTGAAGACCTTAAGTTTCTGGACCGGGTTTATCCTGAAATTGATATTGAATACGTGGAAGAGCATGGCAAATTCAGTCCTGAACTTGTAAAAGAGCTTTCCAAAAAATGGAAAATTCCGCTGAACTTTATGTTTATCGGCGCACCCAGCGATCATTTTCCGCACAACCTGGCCGAGTTCGGCGGGGTAAGGTTAATTATCTCTTAGTGCACACTTTCATACCAAAACAACCGTAAAATTTTCTCTTAAGCCTTCGGGCTTTTATTGTAAACAATCAGATTAAGTGTTGTGCCACATTGTGTGCACATACTTCATCATAAAGATCTCCGCTCCCTTTATAATCGTCCTGCATAAGCCGATGACTGCCGGGTCAGATGAATTACAGACTTTATCAATACTGTAGATGGCCTGATAACCTGATAAGCGGCCTTCCCTACGGTTATCATAATTTGATTATTAATTTCAGGGTGCTATGTACTGTTTAATACAACATATATGTGGCTATATAATTAATTGAACTGATTGATCAAGATTGCACATGTTTCTAATAGCTTAACTGGACTTTATCTTTAAAGTATTTAAATATTAATACCAATTACGGACAAACAGGTCACTTATTGGAGGATTAAAGTGATGTTACAAAGAGCATTACTAATTTCAGGATTGATTTTTATCTCGTTTCAGTCTGCTTTTGCAAAGCCGCGCCCCCAAATTTCCGGAGTCGGTAATGTACTCTTTGTAGTTGAGCGGGAGGATCAGTCACTGGCACTGGTTGATATGGATAAGATGTCTGTCACCGGACGAATTAAGCTCTCCGGTAATATGCACCATGCTACAATGGTATTTGACCCTGCACTTAAATACGGATATGTGGCTACCAGAAACGGGATCTTGACCCGCGTTAACCTTGAAACCTTAAGCGAAGACGGTGAGCTAAAAACATCTGACAATTCTATCGGGCTGGCAATTTCGCAGGATGGGAAAACCATAGCAGTATCAGAATACCAGCCCGGCGGGATAACTTTTGTTGATACAGCCTCGTTTAAAGTGCGTCAGGTCATTCCTGCTGAGGTTAAAAAAGACGGCAAAACGTTCCGCTCACGTGTTACCGGGCTGGTTGACGGACCTGATAATACATTTGTAGCTGCACTGATGGATTCCGATCAGATCTGGATTCTGGGTAAAAAAGACCCGGCAGATCCTGCCTCAAACTACGAGATTAAAAAGCGCATTAAAACTGCTGCCCCCTCCCCCTTTGATGCGCTGATTACTCCGGAGGGACGCTACTATATAACCGGACACCTTAACGCTGATGTGGCCTCACTGGTTGATCTCTGGAATCCGGCTGATAAGGCCCGCCGGCTTGAGCTTGATCCACATAAGAAACCCGGGGAACTGCCGGTTAAAATGCCGCACATGGAGGCCTGGGCAGTTGCAGGCGATAAAATATACGTACCGCTTACCGGCAAGAAAAAACTTGCGCTGCTTAACAGCCGTGACTTTTCACACATTGGAAGTGTTAAGCTGATTGGAAATCCGGTTTACGCGGTAGTTCATCCTAATCACCGCGAGATCTGGGTAACGTTCTCCGGAGAAGGTGTTGACGGCAAGATTCAGGTTATAAATACCACTGACAATTCTACCGATAAAATCATTAACGTAGGAAAACGTGTTTATCATCTCTCTTTTACTCCGCGCGGCAACCTTGCGTTTGCCTCTTCAAATCTTACCAACGAACTTGTTGTAATTAACTGCTTGAATCACAGTATTATAAAAAAGGTTGCACTGCATTCTCCATCCGGCATATTTGGAGTCTGGCGGGCCTTTGAAATTGGATTATAGAAGGGCATGACTGATAAACATCTGCTCCCGGTAGCACTGGATTTATCAAAAATCCGGGTCTTAATTATCGGCGGCGGAAGAGCTGCCACTGATAAACTTAAACGCCTGCTCAGGGAAACTACTGATATCGTAATTGTATCACCGGAACTTACCGATGAACTGCTTGGACTGTCAGGCAGGTATAAACTTCAGGTAAAAAAGCGTGCCTTTGAACTGGGCGACCTTAAAGGGGCTGGCCTAGTGGTTTTAACTGTAAGTGAGAGCGGGCTTAACCAAAGGATATCAGAGCTGGTGTTAAAAAAGGGACTGCTCTTAAACAACGCTGCTTTTCCTGAGCGCGGCAATATTAACTTCTGTGCCTACACTAAAAAAGACGGTATCACGCTTGCTGTTTCAACTTCCGGCCAGGCTCCTGCTGTGGCAGCCCGGATACGCGACTACTTTGCAGAGCTGCTACCGGATAATACCGAAGAATTAATCCATAAGATAAAAGAGCTGCGCACTACGATTCCGGCTGGAAAAGATCGTGAAAAGCTTTTGCGGGAACTAAGTGAAGAAATTACTACAAACTTAAGGGACTAAAATTTAATGCTTCAGGTAAGTGACCTTCTTAAGACAGCCATAGACATCAGCACCGGTGAGAACAGTGAAGCATTGGAGGAGACAGTTAGTAACGCTGCTGCCACCCGCTTTCGAAACGATCTTCCACCGGTAGTTGTCTGGAACGTCAACCACACCTGCAACATGACCTGTCCGCACTGCTATGCGTCAGCAAAGCTAAAGCCGGCTTATGACGGGGTAAGTACAGAAGAGGCGCTCAAGATCATCGACAAGCTGAACCGCGCCGGCATTCAGATAATAATCTTTTCCGGCGGCGAGCCGCTTATGCGCGAGGATCTCTTTGAATTAATAACAGCTGCCCGCGGCTACGGCATATCCTGCCATCTCTCAAGTAATGGAACATTAATAACTGACGATACTGCCGGTAAGTTAAAAGAGCTTGGGATAACTTATGTAGGAGTAAGTATCGACGGACTTCCTGAATTTAACGATACTTACCGTGGTCTTAAAGACGGCTACAAGCTCGCCTGGCGCGGAATAAGGGCGGCTAAAGAAGCGGGCCTGCAGACCGGAGTCAGAATTACAGTTACTTCCAAAAATGCCGATCAGGTTCTTCCGCTGCTTGACATTGTTAGCTCTGAAGGCGTACCGCGCTTTTATGTCTCTCATCTGGTCTATGGCGGGCGCGGGCGCTCTTATGCCAAAAACGATCTGGATCACCGGGCCGCCCGCCAGTCTATGACGGCTCTCTTTAATAAGGCGCTTGAACTGATAGAAGCTGGAAACGGCCCATCAATTGTAACTGGAGGGAATGATGCCGACGGGGTGTTTCTCTATCTCTTTACCAAAAAGCGGCTGGGAGACAAGGCGGCTTCAGCAATATTTGAACTGCTAAAAAAACGGGGCGGCAATTCAGCCGGTGAGAAGATAATAAATATAGATCATAAAGCCAACGTACATCCTGACCAGTTCTGGCAGGTTTCAAACTGCGGAAATATTCTTGAAGAAGAGCTTGAAGAGATCAGATCAAAGGGGCTTATGCTTGAACTCCGGCAGCGCGAGAAGCTGCTTAAAGGAAAATGCGGAAGCTGCATCTATAAAGCCCTATGCCGCGGTTCGCACCGCGAAAGAGCGCTGGCAGCCTATGGCGATGTCTGGCGCGAAGACCCGGCCTGTTATCTAAATAGTGAAGAAACCCTGGGCCTGGCAGATGAAGAATCACAAGTATCTGCTTTAAGTGGTGCAGCGCGTTAATGGTAATGCTGGCGGAAACAAAATCTGGTTCTGAGGATGCTCTTGAGATAATAAGAGAAGCGCTGAATATAAGCGCGAGCGGAATTAAAAGCAGCCGAGACTTAAGTGAAAAGCTGGTTTCGCAGGTTATTGAAGCGCTTTCTGGCGGTAAAATTCCCGAATTTGAGTCTGCTGCACTGCTTACGGCACTTTATCTGAAAAAGCCTTCTAGGGGTGAGCGCACGATCTTCGAATTTTTTTCTTTAAATCCCGATGATCCGGTAGCACTGGCTGAATTTTTGCTTGAAAACGAGCCACTTCAGTTTAAAGATTCTCTGATTAAACTGTTAGGAGCAGGACATATTACTGCAGATGAAGCGTATCAGGCTGGCTCTTACCTCTTATCGGGCTCTTGCGGCCTGCGCGCGGCCGCAGCTTTTCCGATTGCTCTTCGAATGCGCCATGAAAACCGGGATGAGCTAGTCGGCCTTTACCGCGCCATGCATGAAACTCTGCTAAGGGTTAATATTAAGGAGTGCCCTACTCCACTTATCCAGCTGGCTGAACCCTTTGACGGCACAAACCACTCCCCTTTTATTACTCCCTATCTTGCGAACAAATTCATAGAGCAGGGATTTAACACCATCATGGTAAGCAGCCCCTCTCCCGGCCCAAAAGAGGCAATAAATCTTAACAGGCTGCTTACAGAGCTTGGCGCGAGCTTTTCTGATATTAACTCTCCCACGCCAGATCAGAGCTTCGGCTATCTCTTCAAACTTGAGACACTCTCGCCCAGACTGGCCGACTGGGTGTTGCTTAGAAAAAGGCTGGTTAAGCGGACATTTTTTGCTGCAGTTGAAAAGTTTCTCTCACCGGCGAAAAATCGCATTCTTATTACTTCTGTATTTCATGTTCCTTACGGTGAAAAACTGGTTGAGCTGGCTGAAGCAATCGCGCTACCTGCAATAATTGTGTCAGTCGGCGGTCTGGAAGGGTCTCTTACTCTTGCTGGCAATAAAAATTCGAGGCTTTTAGCCGGCGTAAGAACTCAAGTCGGATCCTACAAACGCTTTGAACTGAGCGTTTCTGCTGCTGCAGATAAACCTTTGGAACCATTAAAACTACAGGGCAGAAACATTTTACAGCAGAATAGAGATATTATAGGCTCACTTTTATCGGAAGGCGGCAGCGCTCCGTTATGGATAGAAAAGGCCTGTGCTTACAGTCTTAAAGCATATGAAGAGGGAATTAACAGAGTTATGGAAGTAATTGGAAAGTAGCATGAATCCAGAGAAAGAAAACGAACTTGCAAAACTGATTCAAAAGGGCGTGCCGCTTGTTGAGAGGCCCTATCGGGCTATCGCTGCCAAAATGGATCTTAGCGAACTGGAAGTTATTGAGCAGATAAAAGTGTGGCGGAAGGCCGGCTATCTGCGCGAGATATCCGCTGTAATGGAGGGCAGTGTTCTGGGATATGATTCTGCGCTGGTATGCGGCAGCGTTCCTGCGGAGCGTCTGAATGAGGTTGCCAGGATAATTTCAGCACACCCGACTGTAACGCATAATTACGAAAGGGTTCACCATTATAACTTATGGTTTACTATCGCTGTGCCGAAAAGTGTTGGTCTTGAGAAGCATGTGCGTGCGCTTGAAGTTGTAACTGGCATAAGCCCTTTTCATATATTGCGGAGGACTCATACTTTTAAGATTGGTGTTGTTTTTGACATTAAAAATAAAACTAATGAAACAGAGCGGGTAAAACTTAAATCTCCAGGGAGTGGCAGAATATTCAACCCTGGCGAGATTCGAATTATCCGCGCGCTGCAGCGCGATCTTCCTGCGGTAAGTGAACCCTTTAAGGTGCTGGCTGACGAGCTTGGAATAGCCTCTGAAAAGCTTCTTGAGTTTGCCAATAGAGAGCGTGGCAAAGCGCTCAGGCGCTACGTAGGCACTTTCCGGCACAGAAAGTTGGGGGTTACTGCAAATGGTATGACCGTATGGAATGTGCCGGAGAACCAGCTTGAAGAAAAAGGGTTTATGCTGGCCGGCTTTTCAGGAGTAAGTCACTGTTATGCCAGAAACACTGCCCCGGGCTTTCCTTATAGTCTTTATGCAATGCTGCACGGGCCGGACAGTCAGTATCTTCGTAGAACTGCTGATGAAATCTCACAAAAGCTTGGCTGCAGTGATTATCTTATTCTGGAATCACCGACTGAATTTAAAAAATGCAGATTAAGATACTTTCTACCGGAGCTTGACGACTGGTGGAGAGCGCACAGTGGGTTTGTTGAGGAGTCGGCTGGCGGTGTAGCGCCTGGAATTTAACAGGATTTTTATGAACAACCAACCAGGCAAAGTATATCTTATTGGCGCTGGTCCCGGAGCAGACGATCTTATTACTCTGCGCGGCAAAAGGGCCCTGCAGGAGAGTGACGTTGTACTTTATGATCGTCTGAGCAGCAGGGGTCTTTTAAAGTACTGCAAACCATCGTGTGAATTTATAAACGTCGGGAAAGAAGATGGCCGCCACCCGGTGCCGCAGGAAGAGATAAACCGCCTGATAATCACAAATGCTGCTGCCGGTAAAGTTGTAAGCAGGCTTAAGGGAGGCGATGCGCTTGTTTTTGCAAGAGGCGGCGAAGAATTTGAAACGGTGATAAGAGAAGGTCTTGACTGTGAAATTGTCCCTGGTGTTACAGCAGCATTTGGCGCTGCGGCTTCTCTTGCGATTCCGCTTACTCACCGCGACTATGCGTCCGGGGTATTGTTTCTTACCGGCCACAAGAAAAAGGATGGTGACTACAGCGAGTACCGCAATCTCGATTTGGCGCGCTTTACGCATGTAATTTACATGGGAATACTGAATATTAATGCGCTTGTATCTGAAATAGTTTCATCAAATCCGGAGCATGGCGGAGTTCCGGCGGCAGTAATTGAGCGTGCCTCTACAGAGGCCGAGCGCGTTGTAACAGCGGAACTTTCAAAGCTTCCGGCGGTGGTAGAGCGCGATGGGATTAAGCCGCCTGCCCTGATTATAATTGGGCGGGTAGTTGAGTTTTATGACCGTTTAAAAGGTATTCGTAAAAGAAGTTCTGCCGGCTCTTCTGGTGCCGGGTCTTCAGAATTAATTATAGTAGCACACGGAAGCCGTCGGGTTCAGTCGAACCAGGAGGTAGAGAACTTAACCGTTGAAATTGCCGGGGAGATTGGTTCGACCTATGCGCATGTCTCCTGTGCTTTTCTTGAGATGGCCAGCCCTTCGATTCCGGAAGCCATTGACAGGGCTGCAGGTCGCAGAGCAGAGAGGATTGTAATTCTGCCTCATTTTCTGGCAGCCGGAACGCATGTGACTAAAGATATTCCGGCGATTATAGAAGAGAAGAAGAAGCAGTATCCTGATATTCACTTTGAGATTCGCCCGCACAGCGGCCAGTCGCCGCTTCTTAAGCGGGCAATTATTGAGCTCTCGGAGTAGCAGCATAAAGCTGCTACTCATAAGATTATAAGCTTAACTTACTTTGTCCCTGCCACGATTATAAGCTCACACGGACCGCGAAAGGCACCGTCACTTTCAAACTGCTTTAAGTCTGTTTCAATCTCGTCCCAGACCTCCTGCTGTTCTCTTTCGGAGAGTCCCGAAAGCATCTGGTGCAGTGCCCCAAACGATTCTTTTTCAAAGCGCAGGCATTCTTTGGCGGACGAAAGCATTACCGGAGCGTCAACAGTTTCAGAAATTACATCCTTAAAGCCGGCCTGCTTAAAAGCATCAACAAGCACTCCTTCTGCTCCCAGACTGAAAGGCCCGGGCTGCCCGGGAAGCGGAGCTGGCAGATTAGCTTTGCGGCGTATAATTGATACCGGATTTGAAAAGAACTGGTTGCGGTCGGCTGTGGAATATACCATTGCCGCTGCCCTACCACCCTCTTTAAGTACATGGCGCATGCCTTTTAAGGCTTTCTGCTGATCGGGAAAATAAATCATCCCCACTCTAGATATGACGGCGTCAAATGAGTTTTGCGGCAGTGTATCCAGATTTTCACCATCAAGTACTTTCGTCTCAACATTTTTAAGGCCAGCCTCGGCAGCAGCCATGGCAGCAAATTCTAATATCCCCTGGGATAAATCCGTGGCCAGCACGTAGCCAGTTTCTCCAACACGCCTTGCTGCTGTGATAGTCTGTTCACCGGCACCACAGGCTACGTCCAGAACTCTGCAGCCCGGCTTAATTGCTGCCATATCAAACATAAGTTCGGTTGCCGGTCCGAGCCATTCAGCCAGAAGCGGCCCCCAGCGGTGCCATGCTTCAGCAGCAACGTCCCACTGTGCTTCGGTGGTTTTTTTATACTTTTCCGGATCAAAAACAGGTTGAGTGGAACTCATGATAATATCTCCGTTAAACAGGAATTAAATGCCTGAGTTGGCGTAGCAGACAGCAGGCATCTGACTATCACGTATTAGCAGGCAAAGTTCAACAATTTTTTATTCAAGCGTTGATTTTATGTGTTTTTTTATTAAATTATAAACTGGGCAGTTGCTATAGCGTTGTTAATTACTTGTGTTTGTTCGCTTTAACTTTTACGTCTTTTGTGCATTCTTTTTTACATGTTGTCAGCAGAAAGCTGCATCTACGGTGTTTATGCGTGCCGGCATACAAGGGTTAGTTACGGAAAAATTGATCAGGTAAATATATGGCGAATTCAAAACCGTGTGTCCTTATAAAATACTGTACCCGCTGCCGCTGGCTTTTAAGAGCCGGGTGGCTTGCGCAGGAGTTACTTGCCACGTTTGAGACCGAGCTTGGCGAAGTTGCCCTCTCTCCCGGTGACTCCGGGCAGTTTGATGTATTTGTCGGTGACAAGCTGATCTGGTCCCGCAAAGAAGCCGGCCGCTTTCCTGAGGCCAAGGAAGTAAAGCAACTTGTCCGTGATATTATCGCCCCCAATCGCAATCTCGGCCACTCTGATCGGCCCTGAAGTATACTCCCTTTAGAGTGTCCTCGTCTTCCTTTGAAGTATCCTTCCTTTGAAGTATCAGACACCCCGAGTGGTTAGTGACACTCGCTCTCCCCGAATTCTCAGTGACCCCGGGTAGGTTTACATCGATTTGGGCTTTAGGGGCACAGGTTTTGTAAAAATGGCGTGGGGGAGCTGGCGTGAATTGAACAATTTAATAGTAATTTTGGTCTTCAGTTAGATTTCTCCAGCGCGGCCAAAATTTCTGCTTAAAATATTCCAATTTTTGCACTCAATAATTAAAACGGCGGTGCCGGCGGACTCCCTGAAGGTGGCTTAAGATGCGGTTTATATGTGCCCGGTGGAAACTCAACATCATGCTCTCCGGCTCTGTAACGCTCAGAAGCCTCCTTGTACCAGAAATAAATGGAAAAATACCACTCATAGCCCCGTCTGCGCCTATCAGGACAAAAACACAAAAACCTCGGACGCTTACTGTTTCTTTTGCTCCTGACGGGATTCTTAGCCGGTGTTCCAGGGACAGTCTCTCTTAAAAGCTCCTTACCAAGCGCTCTGGTCTTACCCTGTTGCTTCCGCTCCTCTATAAAGATTAGCCTGTACTCTTCAAGCTTCCGGTACATCATCCTGGCATAGTCTTCCTGGCTCATGTCTTCATAGCCGGGAAGACGCGTATATTCTAACTCAACAGTATCAGTATAGTCTCTTATATGAACTTTTTTATTCCAGCGCCTGGCTTCATTAAAAGCTTCCCAGCGAACAACCTTGAATTTTCTCTTAATTCCCCAGACTGCATCATGAAAACAGTTATACCCAGGATAATCTGAGATCTTATCCACAAGCCCGTGGCGCACAGGTTGAAGCACTACATAGAAAAAATACCATTCAAGCGTCTTTTCTTCATCGACAAACTCATTCGAGTAACGCCTAGCCCAGAGACTCCCACCGGGGTAAGTCGGCACATGCCGCTTAACCAGCTTGGTAATATAACCATTTAAATCACGCATAAAATCCGCACGGTTACACCCGGGAAAATCTGCCAGACTATGCTTATGGGAGCTCTGCAGGCCAAAAGCATAAATCTTCGCCTTATAACGCTCAACACACTGCGCAAGGCGACCCAAAATGGCTTCTTCAAGCTTTTTGTTATTAATAAACCATAATTCCGAATTACGGGTGCGGGACGTAATGTGATTGATATAATCCGGACACTCGATTCTAGGATGGTAACCCATAATTTCCGCCTTTATGGAAACTTATTCTTTTTAAGGTTTCGCCATCTGAGCTTCAGAGTTTCCTAAAAGAGAAGAATTTACTCGCCTACTTTAACTGAGTTAAAACTACACGGGGTGTCTGATACTTCGAGAGGAGATACTTGTTTTTATTTACCCAACACTTCTGACTACAGATAATACTTTCCTTTTGTAGACTAACCGCTATACAATCGCCGCGAAGTATAAAGAAAGCTGTTAACTGTAATTCCTGGAGGAACGGAACAATGAAAAATCTAATTACAATTCTGTTTACTTCACTTTTGTGTTTAAGTGCAAACGCCTATGCCAGTGGCACTGATAAAGTTGCTGCCGATGAAGCCTGGAATAAAATTCAGCACGGTGCACTGCTGGTTGACGTACGTACACCGAAAGAGTTCCAGAGCGGACATATTGAGGGAGCTGTAAACATCCCCCATACTGAAATAACGAAAAAGATAGCTGAGCTTGAAAAGAATAAAGAGCGCGAAATAGTACTTTACTGCCGCTCCGGAAAACGTGCCGGCAAAGCACTTGAAGCGCTTAAACAGCTCGGCTATCAGCATGTGGTCAACGCCGGAGGCTACAGAGATCTGCTGGAACACGCGCCTAAGGGATAGAAATATTGACGTGGCCTGCTTAATAGTTTCAGAATAGAGTCTGAAACACGACAGGCCACCCTAGCTCAGCTGGTAGAGCAATCGATTCGTAATCGATAGGTCGGGAGTTCGACTCTCCTGGGTGGCTCCATTTGATCTAATTGGCTGCGCTTAAATTAAAAGTGTAGCGCGCCTATAGCTCTGACACTCTCAGTATCCAGTTGAGTTTCCGCTCACTGAGTACTGTTTTTCTGATTTCAGAAGGATCTGCAGCCAGCATCCAGCCCACAGCAGAACAGCTGCCACTGCCGCCTCGGAAAATCAGAAAGCTGTAACACTGACAGCGGGTAGCAGAGAGCCGGCAGCTGATTCCCATATTTCCGTAAAGATGTTTTTAGCCCGCCCTTTTTACCGCCCTTCCTCTGAGTACTGAATCACAGCGATCGCCATCATTACACGCTATTTTTACCGTATAAACCACATCAGCCTCGCTGCCATCGCTGTTATTATAAGCGAGCTCTTCATCCAGCCTGCAGAATCTTCCGTCTCCGGTTAAATTGCCTTCCAGGGAGGCAGAGGCTGAAAAACTTCCGGGGCTTTGCACGCTGCCATTATATTTATTCAGTGCAAGATTTTCTGCTGCCACACTTACAGCATCACCACTCTGATTTATGGTTTCAACATCACTTAAGACCAGCCCTTCTCCACCGCCTTTTATCAACTCACAGCGGTCAAGCGGAAAATTAAAGCTTACGTCCCACACCCCGTTAAATACACTGCTTAAAACCCGGCCTGTGGCCGAGGGACCACTGCAACCCAAAAGAGTTACCACCAGCACTAAGAGAACTGTATATATCTTCTTCATCTAAAGAGCCTTCCTCTGAAAAACGGGAAAACACTGCACAAGTGCTAGTATATCGTATCGGCCGGATGGATAAATATACTCAAATATAACCTGGTGAAGCGTGGTCAGAAGATACTGGTAAATGC
>RFHI01000241.1 GCA_003696425.1 Candidatus Dadabacteria bacterium
ACATATAGAGCCCGTTAATTCGAAGCCTTTGCTTATTTCTTCTGCTGACTTTCTGTTTCAAGATATTTTTTAATTCCATTAAAGAGACCCCAAGCTAAATCTTTTCTGAATTCTCTTTTCGCCAATAATAAACCATTCTGCTTGTTATCAATAAAAAACATCTCTACCAGAATACACGGCATGTGAGCTCCAACCAGAACATAAAATGGAGCCTTTTTGACTCCAAGATTATTTTTAACAGGCCATTTCTTCTTAATGAAATTATAAGTGGCATCATTAACCGTATGGGCCAGCATAATTGACTCTTCAAGTTTAGCGTTCTGAATAAGATCGCTTAAGATAAACTGCAAATCCCCCTGTTCTCCTTCAAACGACATCGAAGCATTTTCACGCTCTGCAAGCTTGCGGCTGCTCTTATCGTTGGTATTATCAAGATAATAGGTTTCAAAGCCAGTTAACTTTTTGCTACGGCTAGCATTAACGTGTAAGCTAATAAACAAGTCAGCTTCAAAGTCATTAGCTAAGTTAGTTCGCTCAGCCAGTGGAATAAATACATCTCTGCTCCGTGTAAGACGTACTATAGCATTAAGCCTTTTGCTTAAAAGCTTTTTTAGCTCAAGTGCCACTGCCAGTACCACATCTTTTTCAAGCAGCCCCCCCACGCCACGTGCACCAAGATCCTCACCGCCATGACCCGGATCGATCACGATAACAGGGCGATGCTTATTTACAGCCTGCCTCCGTTCAGTTTTATTCCTGGATTTAACTCTCTCCCTCGAAACTCGACCAACTAACAGCTGCTTTCTTCGAGAAACTGCTACCGAATACATATCTGAATCGGGATAAGAAACTATTACCTTTCGATAAAATTTATCTGCCTGTTCAGGCATTCTTAATTCGTAGAGGTAAATATCGCCAGCCTGAACTAAAACATCATCTGCAATATCATGGCGGGGATATTGCTGCTGAACTTTCTTCAGTAGTTTTATCGCCCTATCAAGAGCCTCCCTTTTGCCATAATGACGAAAGATCTGTTGGTAAATTATAGCTGTTTTCTGTAAGGCAAATGCTGCTTCACTGCTCTCTGAAAATCTCTCGGCAAAGCTCTGAAGCTCTGCTGCAAGCGACTTCCACTCCTGCAACCTTCTAACATCAGTATCCGTATTTCTTAACGAAAAATATTTTTTATTAAGCTGCTCAATTACAAGACCTGCAGAGTCAGCAAAACAGGCCAATGCACCGCCCTGTAGCAAAACAACTACTATAGTCAGAGCTATAAGTATCCTTACCCGCATATCTCTATTTTGCAGCAGATACCAGATCATACAACACTTCAAGAGCCTGACGAGGACTTAATGAATCAGGATCTAATTTTTCTAATTTTGAACGCAACTTTCTCAAATCTTCATAATCCTCCGGCAAATGGTTACGAAGATCACTACTAAAAAAAGAAAGCTGGCGTGCACTTTCACTATTGACTGACAATTTTACAGCACTCTCTTTTTCTTTTTCTATTTTATCCAACATCACTCTTGCTCTTTCAAGCAAACTACCCGGGAGACCTGCGAGGCGAGCAACTTCAATACCATAAGATCTGTTAGCAGGGCCTTCACAAATTTCATGTGTAAATACCACTTCCCCATCCCTGTCAACAGACCCAACCGACAAATTTATCACCTGAGGATACCTATCCGCCAAAGCAGTTAACTCATGAAAATGCGTGGCAAACAGAGTGCGACATTTGATCGAATCAAGAATCCATTCCAAGATAGCTTCTGCAATTGCAAGACCGTCGGTTGTAGCAGTACCCCTTCCCACCTCATCAATTAAAAGTAGAGAACGATCCGTAGCGCTTGAGATTATCGCTGCAATTTCGCGCATCTCTACCATAAAAGTTGACTCACCTTCTATCAGGTAGTCCGACGCTCCAATTCTTGCAAATACTCCATCAACAATTCCGATTCTGGCTGATTCCGCAGGAACAAAGCTACCTGCCTGCGCCATAATTACTATCAGCCCTGCCTGACGCAGATAAGTCGATTTTCCGCCCATATTTGCGCCAGTAAGCACGACACAGCTTGACTGGGAATCTTTCAGCAAATGAGAATTAGGCACAAATCGATTTTTTAAAATCCCTGCCAAGACTGGATGTTTTCCGTTGGAAATAGTCAGATCCTTAGAGAGATCAATCTCAGGTTTAACATAGTTTTCTCTGGCAGCCAGTTCAGCAAATGACTGTAACACATCCAAAGTAGCCAGGCTTCTGGCAAAAGTGCGTAGCTTCAATGTATACTGACGCAGAAACTCTCTTAGTTCTTCGAATAGTTCACGCTCTTTTTTAAGCTCTGCATCATGAGCTCCTACTAACTCCGATTCACGCTCCTTTAAAAGGTCGGTGACAAAACGTTCAGTATTAGCTGTACTTTGCCGTTTAGTATAATGAGAGGGAACCTTAGAGACGTTTGGTTTGGTTACTTCAATAAAATACCCCAGTACATTATTGAATTTGACCTTTAATGAGGCTATACCGGTTATTTTTCGCTGCTCTGCTTCAAACTCGATAAGCCATCCCTTACCCCCCTTTCTTAAAGCGCGCAAACGATCCAACTCGGCATCAAATCCCTGCCGAATTATCCCTCCTTCACCAAGTACAGCCGGAGGATTGTCGCTAAGGGCCGATTTTAATCTGCCAGTTAAATCTCCAGGAGCAGAAAGAGTTTTTAACGAGTCCGCCAAAAGACCTGTATTTACCCTTAATCCCGAAAGTACCTCCTGCAAAGATGAGAATTGAAATAGCGTATCGCGAAGAGCGGCCATCTCCCGCGCTGTTACCACCCCAAGTTCTATTCGGGCGGCTACTCTTTCAAGATCGGTAACACCCGAAAGAAGATTCCGAAGCTGCTCCCTTTCAACATTATGGTTTAATAATAGTTCTACAGCCTGTTGGCGTTCGACTATCTTCTCCTTGTCAACCAGAGGATTAATCAACCACTCTCTCAATAAACGCTCTCCACCGGCGGAGCAGGTATAATTCATAATACTGAATAAAGTCCCATCACTCCCGCCATCTCTAGCATTAGAAACTATCTCGAGTGCTTTGCGAGTAGTATCATCAAGCCTTAAAACAGTCTCGGCCCTGTGTTCTCTAATGCTTTCAAAAGAAACAAAACTATCTACTGTTGTTTCATCAATATATGCGCACAAAAGACTGACTGCCCGACGCGCAGCAGCAGAAAGTCTGTTAAAGCCTGTAATTGAGTTAAGACTTCGTTGATTTTCATTATAATCTAAGTAGCTGTCTGATCTGAACTTTATAACACGTGTCCGATCTCCCTGCTCAATCCTTCTAATCCAAGTGGAACGTCTATCTAATTTTTTGCCGCTACTGCCAACAGATGGAAGAATTATCTCTAAAGGGCTAATTCTATCCAGTTCGGAATACAAATTTTCATAGCCACACTCACTAACTGATATAATTCCATCCTGCACAGAGGAATAAGCAATTGCAAAGCCATGTTCATTAGCAGGGAAAACTGCTGCCACACTTCCACTCTTATTCTGAGAAGCGTCCGTCCCCAGTAATCGCACACCTGGTGTTACTATTCTCTCCAACTTCCTCTCTACCATGCCACCCGGACCGGGCGTAGAGCTGACCTGACTAATAAGTGCAACGGAAAAACCACTATCAACCAACCGCTCTATATATCCGTCCACACTTGAAACCGGCACTCCACACATCGGTATGGGATCAGGATCACGCTTATCCCGCGAGGTAAGCGTAAGATTTAAAGTACGCGCTACAGTTCTTGCATCCTCAAAAAAAGCTTCATAAAAATCACCCACCTGGAATAAAATCAGGCAATCACTGTAGCTTTCTTTATACTCGAGATAGCTGGTTAACATCGGGGGGAGTTTTTTCCTGGCTACCCCTGTGGATACACTCATTCAATTCTCCACAAAACAAAACTGATCTATATTGACATTAAATGTTGTCTCTTCTAGCAATGACAATTATTCTATATCAGTAGATATGAAATTCAAAGGATTAGCCTTAATACCACGGGGATAAGTCGTGTCGCAGCAAAATAATGAGCTTAATATTTCTACTTCATTACATTATGTTATTCTGGTTGACGATGAAGAATCTGTCCTCTTGGCGCTAAAACTACTACTAAAAGCCATAGGCTTTGAAGTATCAGACTTTAATAACGGCCAAGATGCTCTTGATTCTGTTAAAAATGGCAATAGCTGTGATCTTTTCATTTGCGACCTAAAAATGCCCGGCCTAAACGGCATTGACACTCTGCGGGGCTTAAAGAAAATAGCTTCTGAGATCCCTTTCATACTGATGTCTGGACATGCAAATTCAGAGGATGTACAGAGAGCCAGAGATTTGGGAGCATCTGGATTTTTAGCAAAGCCGTTCACACCTGAAGATTTAAAGAAAGTGATTAATGAGTTGGAAGTCACTCACTAACATCCACAGCAGATGGTCAACACCACCTGTGAGCTTTTTTACTCGTCAGAACTGCTGTCAATTTTCTCTCTAAGCAGATCTCCAAAAGTAACAGTCGCACCGGCATCGTCCATAAACTCTGCCATATCAGACTTTTGCTCACGTCTCGAAATGGCTCTCACGCTCAGACTAATGCGACGCTCTTCACGATCAACGCTGGTTACTTCAGACTCTATCTCTGAGCCAACCTGATAAACCTCGGCCGGATCCTGCCCCTTCTCAAGATCAAGCTGTGAATTGTGGATCAGGCCTTCAATTCCATCTTCAATTTCAACAAAGATACCAAAATCTGTAATCGAACTAACCTTGCCTTTAACTTTCGATCCAACCGGATAGCGCTGAGCAATCGTATCCCACGGGTCTTCAGTTAACTGTTTAATACCCAGACTAAGGCGTTCATTCTCAGCATCTATATCAAGCACGACAGCTTCAACTTCATCGCCCTTCTTGTAAAGTTCAGCAATTTCCTTCGGATCCTTAATGCGCTTGGTCCAGGAGAAGTCTGATACATGCACTAAACCATCAATACCCTCGTCAATACCTACAAAAATCCCGAATTCGGTAATTGAGCGAACAACTCCCTTGACCTTTGAGCCAATTGGATGACGGCTGGCAAGCTCTTCCCACGGATTAGGCATCAGCTGCTTAATACCCAAACTAAGTCTTTGCTGATCGGCATCAATTCCCAAAACAACTGCTTCAACTTCCTCGCCCTCGGAAACGATCTTGGCGGGACTGCGAACCTTTTTGGTCCAGCTCATGTCAGAAACATGTACCAGCCCTTCAACTCCTTCTTCTACTTCAACGAATGCACCGTAATCTGTCAGCCCGATTACTTTACCTTTAACCCGCGTACCTACCGGGTAACGCTCAGGAACTTTAAGCCAGGGATCTTCGGTGAGCTGCTTCATACCGAGACTGACCCGTTCTTTCTCCTGGTCATACTTAAGTACAACTACAGGCACAGTTTCTCCGACAGACAGCTTATCAGCCGGATGGTTAATACGGCCCCACGAAATATCAGTAATATGCAGAAGACCATCGATACCGCCTAAATCGATAAAGGCACCATAATCGGTGACATTTTTAACAACACCTTCCATTACTACGCCTTCTGCCAATACTTTTAATGTCTCTTCTCTGAGAGAATCACGTTCTGAAACCAGCAGGGCTCTACGTGAAAGCACAATGTTGCCTTTATCTCGTGTAATCTTAAGGATCTTATACTCGAACTCCTGTCCAATGAACTTATCCAGATTGCGATGAGGCCGGATATCTACCTGAGACCCAGGCAAAAAGGCCGGGATCCCTATATCAACCTGCAGCCCCCCTTTCACCTTTTGAACTATCTTACCCTTAACAGTACCGCCCTCAGCAAAGAGCTTTTCAACCTGATCCCAAACCCGTTTCTGTTGTGCTTTTTCATAAGAAACCACGATCTGGCCGTTATCATTCTCAAGGGCAATAATAAACACCTCAATCCTGTCGCCTTCCTTGACGGTAACTTTGCCTTCTTCATCCTGAAACTGACTCACGGGCACAAGTCCATTAGACTTAAAACCCAGATCTACAATGACATATTCTTTTCCAACTTCATCAACTGTAGCAGGAACCACCCGCCCGGGCTTAAACTGATCAAGCTTCTCAGCAAGAAGCTTTTCAAATTCAGTAGCAAAAGAACCGCTCTCCTGGATTTCGCCCTGTGCTGCTGTCATAAGCTAAAATTCCACCCAAAAAATGTTTAAAAATTAACAAATATTACTGATCCCGCATTTCCTCTTCATAAAACAGCTCAGATTAATTGCCTGGCAGTTTATCAGGGTCGGAGCATATACAGCAGAATCAGCCAATACCAGCCCTCCTGTACTCAGGGAGGAGACAAAACATCAAATTTTACTTTACGTTAACGCTGGCTAGAGTGCCCCGTTTTTAGCCACGGCATCATACATGGTTTGTACAACCGCGGTCAATGGTTGCCGCGAGTTATCAATGATAATTGCATCATCAGCCGGAACAGCCGGAGCTACTTTGCGTGAAGCGTCCCTGCGATCACGCTCGTCAATCTCAACTTTTAACTGTTTTTTTAATAAGTTATCTCCATCAGCTGCAAGCTTGTCAGTTCCTTCTGACAGTTGTTTAAGCCGCCTTGCAGAACGAACTTCCTCGTCGGCAGTAATAAAAAATTTAACTGCTGCATCGGGGAAGACCACCGTACCAAGATCGCGGCCTTCTGCTACTAGGTTCTCACCGGGGAAAGCACAACGCTGCATTTGAAGAAGAGCGCTGCGAACCGCGGGATGGGCTGCTGCTTTAGAAGTGGCATCCGAGACCTGCGGCTGATGTAACTCTACCTCTGAGAGCCTGTGGCCATCTACAGCAACAGCAGAGCCGCCATCTTCAGTTCTAATAAGCTTAATTTCATGTTGGCCCAGAAGCTTTAATACACTATCTTCATTATCCGGGCAGACCCTCTCTTTTAGAGCCAGATATCCAAGTGCCCTATACAGTTGGCCAGTACTAAAATGTCTGTATCCTAAACGGGCGGCTAACTCTCTTGAAAGAGCCGTTTTACCAGAGCCGGCAAGACCATCTACTGTAATAATTATTCTTGAATCGGCAGCCATTAACCCGGCCAGAACCATTTACACTGTATACCCCTGGCGATACATATTAACCAGCTCAGGCGGAATGCCCCAGTCTTTTGCTCCCACCTTATCATGCAGCTCCTCAATCTCCTGCCTGTAGCTCTCTCTAAGCTGTTTATTCATCAATGGATTGGAGGGGCGATAACCATGCTGATACTGCTCACTCATCAGACTCTGCACAATTACATCGACGCCATCTTCTCTGCTGATATCGTGAATAATTTCACGTTCAGGAGAAAACCATTTGAAGCGCTCATCTACCTCCTGGCCCATAAGCAGTTTTGCCATAAAATCTGAAATTACAGGAGCCAGGTGGAACCCATCACGCTTAGTACCGGTAGCTATATAAAAGTTTTTATAGGATGTTCCCCCAAGCAACGGATAGGTATCCTGAGTTGTGGGACGCCAGCCAATATTAATTCTAATCAATCGGGCGCCATAAAAATATTCATTTATTTCATGAGTGGCACTGTGCATAAGATGCTCAATGCTCTGCAAGCGCCCAAAATATACCGGATGCGGTCTCACCCTATTACTGGCTCCTATTAATATATGATCGTCGGGTTTATCAGGCCCCAGAAAATATGGCACAGTGTAAGTTCCACAAGCCCCGCCTCGGTTAGGGGTGCGAATACATTTGGTGTGTTTATAGTCAGGTGATTTAATTTCCAAGGACACGCCAACCCCATAGAAAACGGGCTGCACCTTAATCCCCAGTTCGCTTCTTTCCAAAATGCCGCTTACGGTAGCACCAGTTGCCAGAAGGAATATATCCCCCTCTATAATGTCTCCACTCTCCAGCTTAACAGCTTCAATCTGATTATCTTTTCCAATCAGACGTTCACATCTGCCATCTATAACAGTAACTATATCGTTATGCCCAAGAATAGCGTCGATCTTTTCAAGCACAATACGGGGATTGAGCCAGCCTTCATTGTGAATATATACCGCCCTGGTAGCCCGAAGATTCTGTGAGGGATAGTAATTTGGAATATCGTATGGATTAACTAACTCGTGAGGCTCATCAAAATCATCAAGTGCCTTTAAGATCGCATTGAAATTTTTATCATCCCATTCATCAGCAGCAGAGTTATTAAGAATAAAAGTTCCACGGCTAAAACAACCTCCCTTTAACACTTCACACTTGGCACAGGCTGAGGGCAAATGATCGCCGGCTGCTTCTATCAACTCCTCCTCAAACTTAGGCCACTGGCGAGTTGCCATATGGCTCAACTCAAAGTGGTACATATCATATTCTGACTTAAGAGATGTTGCGCCGATTTCTCCAAAGGAATTTAACATCGCTGCTGCGGCGAGAGTGGCTGAACCCGGCCGATCCGCAGGTCCAACGACTACGATACTGTCGCTGGATGACAAACGCTGGGTAAGCCTGAATGCCGTTGAAAGTGCTACTATACCGTTCCCAATTATTACATATTGCATATCAAACTCATTTATTAATTGTGTGTTCCTCTTTTCCTTTGCTCAAGTACACTAGGATTCAACTTTCTAAAAATCCTTGGTATACCTTTGAAATCTACGCCGTCTTCCACGTGCAATTCAAATTCTTTAACAAATCCATTTTCCTCAAAATACCTATCCACATCCAGCTGATGAACTGGCTTCCAAAGATCTTTATGATCCCTAATGTAGAGAATACCTGTGGGTTTTAGCACGCGATGGAACTGCTGACACAAATACTTTACTAGAGTATCACTAAGTTCCGCTAACACCTGCACTGTTACAATC
>RFHI01000242.1 GCA_003696425.1 Candidatus Dadabacteria bacterium
CCACCAACAGAAAGCTCGGGAATATTCAATGCCGTAAAATTATCATAGCAAACACTAAAGTCTTTAGCCTTTATCGAAATGGTTCTGAGTGCCGGATAGTTTGCTCCCATAATTAAAGCTCCTCTAGATGGGCAGCAAACCAGCGGGCATTACTTTTTAAGGCCAACATAAACAAGACAGTTGCGAAAATTGCATGTGCTGCCAGTACAAACAAACTCGGTCTGCAAAGAGGTGCTACAAGAATAGGAACTATTCCAGCCAGGGGGAGAGAGGCAGTTAGGGAACGGATCGTAGCAGGGAAATTTCCCTGAAAGATAAATGTAATCAACCATAACATCGCTCCCATAATGCTTATTAAAAAAGGGAGGTAGCGGTAGGTGAAACTAAGCAGGTGATGTCGCTGTTTAAGGTCTGCTATCGAAGCGACTATTGTCGCCAATCCGAGACTGGTGGTTATAGCTATTATCCATAAGGCAACTTCTCCATAATCAGTAGTGAACTGTAAATTCAGTTTGCCGCTATCAATAAGCTCATAAAAACTATAGATGGTCACTGGAATAGCAGCCAAAAGAAACGCCAATACCCTTATTATTGTTATACACCAGAGCGCACCATAAAATGGGCCTTTGCCGGTTGCAGCTACCATCGGAAGTAAAGCGCCGTTTTTGGCAAAATAATCGAGTACGCGTCTGTGTGCTTTAAGTGCAAGCCAGAGCGCAATTATGACTAAGAAGGCAATATTTATAATAAACCCTATACCGTAGGATACGTTGCTAATTGGCACTGCTCCACGAAAGTCTTCCGAATAAAAATTAATTTGTCCTAATGCATTCATAATGGATGCCATATTCTTTGCGGCACTTACTCTGTTTTTGGCAATCTGACTGTTAATTCTCAGTGTTCCCAGCAAGAGGAGTCCCTGAAAGCTATAGATTCTGGTTTCGGGTGTTCCTTTCTTGGTGTCGACCACAAGATCAGGCTGGCAGTGCCTACAAACGTGCATCTGGTAAGCTTTGCCGTTAAAAATCTTCTGATATTCTCTAACGTCAAATGTCTCAGGGAAATCTGTTTGGATAGCAACATCCAGCCGGTCCGGTGCGCAGCCTTTAGGCGGGGCTTCACCCTCCAGCATACGGCTGTCCCTAACCCAGCGGCATACCTTAATTTTTTCAGGAAGTTGCTCCTCGCCAAAGAGGATTAACTTGCCGAAAGATCGGTTTTGCAACTGTTCATATGTATCTTCAATATGTTCTGAATCTTTGAGTTCACTGGCAACAAAGAATACTTGTGTAACAGTTACCTGAATGACCAGAATTACAAGGCTTAACAGCAGTGGCAGCAGAATTAATGAAGCAAAAAGCCTCGGAATTTTAAGAAGGGCAAAAACCAGCCGCAGCGACCGCATAAACATTCCCGGGGAAACCTATACTTTTAGCGTAACAGACTAAAATTATATTGCTTTTTTAAACTGAACTTATTACTGCTAATAAAGTTATGGCACTTTTAACGTTAGGTGTAGCAGGGGGATAACAGAAATTCAGTAGGCCATTGGTGTCAATACAGCTAGTTCAGTCCCTGAAGACAGTTTACCGTTCCCGCCTGACTGAAAAAAGAGGTCTTATACGGTGCTCCGCCAAACAATCCTGTACCGTTTCTAAAATCTCGTATAACCAGATTCCCAATCCCATGCAGGGACTTCCACTGGTTTACGGTATGTAGCTGGTTAACCGTGTAGCCCAGGTTTGGGTTCCCTCCCGGAATATTTATTAATTCCGATAATCCCTGCATAGTGTTATCCATTACCAGACTTGTTGCAGGAAAAGTGCCGATACCGCCGTTTCTTACTCTGCTTCCAGCAGGATAAACTATGATCGCGTATACGCTGTTGCCATTATTATCTTTACCCTGTACGGGTGCAAATTCATATCCATCAATGTACCCGCGTAACCATGAAAAATAATCCATCATATCGCTTACCGAGCGATCCTCCTGTGCCGATGGTGTGTTTTGAAATGTGAACGGAGCGTTTGAGTCCAGTACCAGCTTTCCAAGTGAATTTTTGCTGGTGATGGTGTTAAAAATAATTGAAGCAAGCTTATCTGAAGTCATAACACCGGCAGCAGTTGAAGTTAACACGATCGAATAGGAGTCGGATGCACTAAGATCGCTTGTAACTTCAGCATAAACTGTAAATGTGCCAGGAGCATTGCCAAAGAGAAGATCAGCCTGAACTCCAGCTGTGGAAGTCCCATTAACTGATAAATCACTGGTCTTAAGCTCTCTTTCTGCCAAATGGCCATAGTTTGGTGTTCCATCCGAGTTGGCGGTTGGCCATATACGAAGATGATTGCTTGAGCTTTCACACATTAAAGCCGGAACCCCGCCTCCAGTTTTGACACTGGCAAAATGAAACGAAATCATTCTTCCTTTTCTTGGTTCATCGTTTGGGCCCTTAAGCGTGACCCTGACTATACCACGGTGAAGTCCATCCGCAGGAACTGAAGTTAACTTTGTCCCGTTCTGGTCTGTCACAATCAGCTTCAGGGTTTGCCCTCTTGTCAGAGTAAAATTAACATTTGCCGTTCTCTGGCGAACTACTTTAACATCTTTTTTGGCAGGCTGAAGATCGGGTGTTATATCAAGCGCGGTATCTGAGTCTCTTAAAAGCGGAATGACCCGATAACGCCCTTTTTTTCTTACTTTAAAAACATAATATCCGTCGATTGCTGTTTTTGTTTTATCAATAAGTTTTATTTTGAAGTGTCTCTGTTGATGTGCACTTGTTATACGTTTATGTCTCCTGCGTCTCTTTCTCTTCTTTCTATGATGTTTACGTTTATGTTTTTGTTTATTATTCTTCCTTGGCTCAAGTTTATATAAAAACACCTCCATATCCTGTATACCGACCCCTTGAGTCTGTTCATCAAAAGGTATGCTCCGAATTTGGCCTGATATGTAATACGGGCTTTTCTTTTCAAGAACAGCATATGCCTCTTCTTCTACGCCGGTACCAACGTTACCACTAAAATAGGCAGTAATATTAACCCAGCCTGCAGTAGCAAAGGTTGCTTTAAATGTACAAGATAGACTTTGTCCCGGGCTGCCTGTGTAGCTTACACCAGATGGGCTATTAACACAGGGGCCACTTACAGGCTTACCAGGAAAAGGGGTTATGGTTACTGCTGTATCTGAACTAATGGGAACTGCAGTTACAGTAATCTTCTGACCTATTTTTACTATTACCGGCGAAACTGTTAGCTCTCCGTTCCAGGCGTTGTCATTGACATTAGAGCCAATGTCTGAACCGTAACAACCCTGATATCCGCATTTTGGCGGCCTTGGCCCCAGTGACTTAAAACGGGCCTGCAATGTGATCGGAATAAATACAACAATCAGCCAGATACTCAGGAGAAAGACCCGCATTGCCTGGTTAGACTTTTCTGTCAGCATACGACCTCCCGCCAATAATAATTTGACAGAAAACTCATAAATATATTACTGCCGCTTCTGGTTACAATCAACAATTAGGGGTATGAACTAGAAAAAAATCTGTTAAATTCGTTGGTTGCGGCGCTTTTACGTTCTGTCTGCAGGATTAATCCAGCAAGTTATCAAATAAGAGTTTGGAACCGTCTGCGCACTTTTCCCAGCTGAAATTGTTAGCAAAACGGCGGGCATTTTCCTCTATCAGGTTACGCTTACCA
>RFHI01000243.1 GCA_003696425.1 Candidatus Dadabacteria bacterium
TATATACATAAACCATAAAAAAGCCCGCCAAAAATGGCGGGCTTTTTTATTGCTGACTGATAATATTTAAAAGTAGCAGCGTCACCCTTCCTGCTCTCTCCTGGCTGAGCACTTTTCATGGTGCTCAAGAATCCGGTCAAGCTCTTCTTCCGGCATAGCCTCAAGAATCTTAAAACGTTCTTTAAGCGGTAATTTTCTAACTTCCCTTAAAGGACAATCAGGCAGTTCTTTTCCAAATGGGCAGGCAACTATAAGCCCTCTAGCCCAGACTTTTTTATATTTTCTATGAAGTTCTTCCACGCCGGTCCCCGAATTGTTCCCCAACCAATCGGGTTAATTAATATATTATCGGCACTCAGGCAAAAAAGCGAAAGATACTGGAGCCATAAATATCTTAATTAATAGAGAACAATACTACTTGAGTGGCAGATTCCACTACTGCCGTAAAACGTGACACTCTTAAGCCAACTTTAGCTAAAATTCTTTTTACATTCCGGCTGTAATCAATTATATGCTAGCGGATGTCCTGCAATATAAATGTGAGGGATTATTCTTATGCGATATTTTCAATTTATAGAGCCGTATATGAAAAAAACTCTTTTCTTCTGTGCCATTATCCTTGTGCTTAGTAGCTGTGGCGGCGGCAGCAGCAGCAGCGATTCCGGCTCTGCTTCCAGCGCTCAGGCCTGCAATGCCATAGGTCTTCAGGCCCGTATAATTAACGGGAACACCTGCTCTGAAACTGGCAGCTCCGTTCTGAGGGTTCTGGCACAGGTAGATCTCGGAAGAGAAGTTGTAAATTTTCCGGTCTGCACCGGTACACTGGTAACACCAAATACTGTTATTACCGCAGCACACTGCTTTTTGGAGTCAACCGTTGCAGGATTTCCAGTGGTTGGCTATGCGGTTTATGTTGGTGAAGCCGGTTCAGGACAGGTCATACCGGCTGCTGATATCGCAGTTGCACCGGGAGTCAGAGTAGAACAGTCTGTCGGCCGCTGGTTTAACGATGCTGCTTTGATCCTGCTTAAGTCATCGCTTTCGCTTCCGCTTATGCCGATTCTGCTTAGCAGATCGGTACAGACAGGTGAAGATGGCTTTGTTTATGGTTACGGCGCCAGAGAGCAGGGCGACACAACCGAGGGTCTTGACTTTGCCAAGCTTCAGTCAGGCACAATGACAATCCAAAATGTTACCCCCAATCATATCTTTGTTGCCTTTTCTGGGAATGGAGTAAACGTCTGTAACGGCGATTCCGGCGGCCCGCTGGTTGTACTTGTTAATGGGCAGCCTGCTCTCGCCGGAGTAACTTCGCAGGGCTCAAAGCAGGGCTGCGTGGCAGGGGATGTAACTACCTTTACCAACCTGCAGCAAAGTGACGTCTTAAACTGGCTGCGTAAAATGATACCATCAGCTTATGTAAGGACACTTTAGCTCATTATAGCTTGTAATAATGCCGCACGAATAACCGGCTCTTGCTGCATACGGGCATACTGCGGCAATATTAAGGCATGAATCTCCCTTATTTTGCCTACGGCTCTAACCTCTCTAAGAAGGAGCGCCACTCCAGTGATCTTTCCGGATTGCGTCTGTTATCGCCTGCAATACTTCCGGACTTTGCGCTCGCTTTTACGCGTTATTCGAAAAAGTGGCAGGGGGGAGTATCTGATATAGTAGCAAGGCGTGGCTCGCATGTACCCGGAGCGCTTTTAAAAGTTGAAGACAGTAAAACGCTAGAAGCACTGGACTATAAGGAAGGTTACTTTAAAAATTCTCCCGAAAAGTCAGCTTACATTAGAAAAGAGTATACGGTGCTGCTTCCGGACGGCAGCATGACCCGGGCTTTTTCTTATGAAGTAAGAGATAAAGAATCTTTTATAAAGCCGGCAGAAAGTTATTTTAATACGATTAAAAGCGGATTAAGAGAAAACAGACTTTCCTGTGAACACCTCCGTGCTGCAGCAGAGAACAAGCAACCAGAGCTCTACCCGGCACTGCTGTTTATTTACGGAACCCTGATGCGGGGGGAAAGTCATCATTATATGATTAAAAATTTAAGTCCCGTAAATATTAAAGAAGCCCTCTGTAGAGGCAGGCTTTATATGCTTAACGGCTACCCCGGGCTTGTTTTAGATAACACCGCTAAGTGTCCGGTTTCCGGCGAGCTGGTTGAATTTCAAAAAGACTCTGATCCATTTAAGAGCCTGGATGATTACGAAGACTTCAGCGGATTTATCGGAAAAGATTTTGCTTCGGTAGAAGAGTCCCTGTACTACCGCACGTTAATTAGTGTGACTGCAGGTGAAAACTGTAGCTGTCTTGCCTGGACTTATGTTTATAGGGGCAGCCTTAAAGCAGCTAAAGTTATCAGCTCAGGCAGCTGGCGGACGCATAAGGCCCGCTAGCCGCGGGCCTTATCCTAAGTTTAAAGCTCTATCCGAAGCAGGGCTTTGAAAGTCCAGAGATGGACTTTTAGTCCTCCAGTTTTAATATTGATCATGCATCCGTGCTCCTGTTGTTCAGGTCGGATTTGATTTTGTTCCAGAGAGTAATACCAAAGAACCCCCCTACGCCGGCGCTTATTACTGTGACTACTACTGTGCCTACTGTGATAGGACCTCCACCGAAAGCACCCGCGAGAACATTGTTGGTCGCGATCAAAATCCCCATACCGAGAAGCGCATACTCAGATATTGAGTCCAAAATGGAGGGCTTGAGGGCTTCTTCAGTCTTACGCTTACGCTCTCTGGCATTCCTTCGGGCTTGGGCTTCGGCTTCGGCACGCGTTGCTAGAAACTGTTTGTAAAGCCCTTGCATAAACTCTCGCTTTTCTCTGTCACTCGGTTCACGCTCGGAACCACCTTCCCAGTTCATGCGGGGATTATCATCCGCGTCGCGTTGCGGCTCGTTTTCCGGCCCCACAGGGCTTTTGCCGTCCTGCGCCCTAAGAGCCTCCTTCATACCGGCTTCGGTATTAAGGCTATTATCATTTTGCGCTGTTGTGTCAGGTGTTTGTGGATTATCATTGCTTCTTCCACCAGATTTATCTCTCCCAGCCTCATTCCCCGGCCCACATCCAAACATTGCTGTTCTCCTTTTTCAGTAATAGTATTAATAATATCACTACTAAGAGACTAAGCAGGGAATTTTTACGGAACAACTTTAAAAACTTAATAAAAGATATGTTTTCAAAATCTTAACGGCGTTGATTGCAATAGAAGTTGTGCGGTCATGTAGTCAGTCCGCTTCAACTTCATTAGCTAACTTATTATGTCCCGGATTCACTTAAAATCTCTGTTCGTTTTCAGACGCGACCTGCGTCTTGTGGATAACACTGCGCTTAATGCTGCCCTTAAGAAATCAAGAACAGTTATCCCCGCTTTTATTTTTGACCCGCGCCAGGTAAACAAGCACCCTTATCGAAGCTCTAACGCGCTTCAGTTTATGATTGAGTCGCTAGAAGAGCTTAACAGCGAACTTAATAAACGCGGCTCAAAGCTTTATATCTTCTGGGGGCAGGCTGAAAAAGTTATAGAAAAACTGATCCGAGTTGAGAATATTGAAGCTATCTATATTAACGAAGATTACACCCCCTTTAGCATAAAACGTGACGGCAGAATCAAGAAAGTTACTGAAAAATATGGGGTTTCGTTTAACAGCTATTTTGATCTGCTGCTTACCAGGCCGGGTGAGATTCTTACCGCAAAAGGCACCCCCTACACTGTCTTTTCTTACTTTCTTAAAAAAGCACGTCTGCAATCTGTTAACACCCCCGCGAAAAACATGCTAAAAAACTATTATCAGCGCAGCATTGCCTTTGAAAAACCGGAAGTGCTTAAAAAATTTCTTCTCTCCGAAAGTAATAACAAAGCGTTGCACTTAAAAGCCGGAAGAAGAGCTGCTCTTAAAATTCTACGGAACATATCCAGGTTTGAGAACTACGATGAAACAAGAAATTTTCCAGCTATCTCAGGCACCACAGGCCTTTCTGCCCACAATAAATTCGGAACTGTTTCTATAAGAGAAGTGTATCATGCAATAAGGAAAAGACTTGGCAGCTCACATACACTGATAAGAGAGCTTTACTGGCGCGACTTTTTTACCCACCTAGCCTTTTTCTTTCCGCACGTATTTGGCCATTCATTCCACAAAAAATACGACCAGATTGAGTGGACCACTAGCCGCAAACACTTTGCCGCCTGGCGCAGCGGTCAGACCGGTTTCCCGATAGTTGATGCTGGTATGCGTGAATTAAATACAACCGGCTTTATGCATAACCGTGTCAGGATGATAGCTGCCTCATTTTTGGTTAAAGACTTACATATCGACTGGCGTAAAGGTGAAAAGTATTTCGCCAGCAGGCTTGTTGATTACGACCCGGCAGTAAATAACGGCAACTGGCAGTGGGCGGCATCGACAGGCTGCGATGCGCAGCCTTATTTCAGAATATTTAATCCCTGGCTGCAGCAAAAAAAGTTTGATCCCGACTGTGAATATATCAAAAAGTGGATACCCGAGCTGGCTCCGCTTAGCCCCTTACAGATTCATAACCTTTATAAAGGATCAGATTTCTCCGGCTATCCCGCCCCAATAGTTGACCACAGTGAAGCAAGAGAGATTGCTGAAGAACTCTTTATAGAGGCTGCCGATAAACAGTAAAACTAATAAAAAGCTAATGGCACGTATTTTTATTCTGAAACAACCGCAAGAAATTTATTGCACTGCTCCCACAGCTCTGATATTTTTCATAAAATTTTTTGAAGTAATTAGTGTGGCATCAAAATGTCTGCCAATATTGGAAACGGGCTCACTACGCAGGGAGAAGGCAATACGCTTGATACCAATCGTTTGCCATCAGTAGAGCGCCCACCCTTTTACCACGGCGCACCGCTTGAGCTTCCCTCTGAAATCTTGGAATCAGGCCCTTCAAAAAGCACCCGCAGCGCGCTGCACCGCATAGTACACGCCTTTCGTAAAGCTCAGGGGTTTATCCCCAAAGACGGCTATACAGATGACTACCTTAAAGCAGTTGAAAAGTTTCAGAGCATCCCTGAAAACTGCCCTGAGGCTGAGGCCATAAGAAAACTTTCTGATCCTGAAGTTTACGCAAGTTACAGGCAAGCCCAGCGCATGCGTATGTCAATGCAGAGGCTTGATGACAAGAAGCTGGCTTTGCTTACCAGAGAAATTCGTGCCGCACTTGTCTGGCGGGCGTCGTTTCCGGTGTGAGAAACACCGTGCAGAATAATGCGTCCTCCCATTAACGGCATGGTTTCCCGTTTCTTAATAAAAAACTGTTCTCTAAGCTTAAGTTCAATTTAGGGTTTACCACCTCCCTGTTGCAAATACCCCTTAGTCATCTCTTTTTACTGTACGGCCGGTTGGTTAGTGATATATAGTATTCTTACAGTTTTATTAATCTGCGGGGTGCTGGCATGAAAAAATCACTGATTATAACTGCGCTGCTTTTTGGCCTGGCAGTAACACCTCTTTTAAAAGCAGAAGAATTAAAAACAGCTGAAAAAACCACTCTGCGTGTTGTCTCTCAGCCTGAAGGCACATTCAGGCGGCATGGAAGCTATCTTTATGTAGACGATGTTCATGTTGAGATTAAAAATATCGGCTCAGCAGAAGCAGAGGATATTGAAGTAATAGCAATTTATCCTGACGGCCAGCGGCACAGGCTTTATGGCCCGCGTAGCCTTGCAAAGTATAAAAAAGGCAGCTACTCCTCCAGTGTTTCAGAATACGTAACAAGCAAGAATAAAATTAAAGTTGAAGTTAGCTGTGGCAATTGCCGCTAATCTGTAAGCACCACCGTAATTTTTAAGAGGGCACCGACTAAATTAGAGTTGGCACTTCTAATTTATCTGATAAATTAGAAGTCTGATTTCACATCATATTCAAATTTCTACCAGCACTGAAGCAAGTGAAATCAGCTCTTTACTGAATACTCAGCTTCTCCTCGCACCTGCCGCCGCGGGTATTGGTGCATACCACAGTAATTGAGCTACTGTCACAGCTTACTGTGCAGGTATGCCCGGTAGCTCCAAAAATAGTAAGATTTGAGCTTGTCGATTGTTTCGGTTTTAAGATTACTGGTATCAAGTGAGCTTCCGCCACCGTTACAGCCGCCTGTAAACAACATGAAGATAAAAACTAAAGAAGCAGTAAAAATAGTGCTCAGAACAACTGGTCTGGTCATGATTCCTCCTCTTAAGCTTTGCAGCAGCCAGCACGCGAAGCTCCTGAGCAGAGAATCACATGAACCCCGGAGGGGTAAAGCACCTGCAATTAGAACGGCTGTGCACATATATAGGTAATGCTTCCGGAATGTTCAACATAATTTTGATTACCCCTCTTATATAGCTGGAATTTTTGTTCGAAAAATCGTACAATATACCGCGTGAGCAGATATCTATTTGAATATATTGGAAATCTGGCGACGCTGCGTGTTCTTAGGGCATTATCCTATTCGTCTTGTCACCTGCGTGAATTGGCAGCGCTAACTTCACTCTCTCCGGCAGGTGTGTCGGACATTCTCAGGCGGCTGACCAGCTTTGGTTTGGTTTCTGAGCACCGTCACGGCAAACGCAAAGTCTTTGAGTTGCAAGTTGACAATCAGGAACGGAAATATTTGCAAGAATTTTTCAGACTTTATGAAGAAAGCTGGCTTAAGAGAAGATCTGCGGAATTCAGCTTAAATGCGCAGGAAAAATTGAACTGGATGGACGAGTCACTCTCATTCTTCAAAGAGGTAAAAGCTAAGATAAATGACACCGCTAACAATTCTTAAAGCAGCAGTTACTGAATTAGAAAAGCGTAATGTTGAATACTGTCTGATTGGAGGACATGCTGCAAGTCTCTACCGGATAAGTGAGCGGGTAACAAAAGACGTTGATTTTGCTATTCTTACAACTTCAGAAGAAACTGCAAAAAAAACTGCCGGGGAGATAATTCAGGCTCTCGATTTCAAACCGGTCTCCGGCTTTGTAGCTACTGGCA
>RFHI01000244.1 GCA_003696425.1 Candidatus Dadabacteria bacterium
ATATTAGCCTTCAGATCCACTGGTGCTGAAGCGCCGGCATTCATCTAAAAAATATTCGTAGATAAAATACAGAGATTACTTACTTTAGAGAATCCTTAATCTCGACGATCTACTGTTTAAGGCAGCAGCAGCTGCCACGCTATCAGGTCTTTTTTAGTTTTTGTGTGTGTGGTTTGCCATGATAACCGGTTCTATTACAGTAGCTTCTGGCAGTTTGTTCAGCGTAACCAGTCAGCTCCTGTTTTTTACCGTGATCCGGGGAGTGGCAGGAAAAGGTTTTACTCAGGGAGGAGCATAAAAGATGGGGCGACCAGTTTATCCGTACGAATTATCCGATCCGGACTTTACCTGGCTTATAAATAACTTTCAGGAAAATAATCCTGACTATTGCCCGATCGAGAACTCAATCCTGCCGGTAGTGTTTGTAAGGGAGAGTAAGGAGCCCGATAGCACACGGGATCTTAGCTATGTAGGTGCAGGATCCTCCACCGCCGGGCCTCCCAAGCATGTAGAGGAGTAGTCCTAACAGTTTTCTGCATATTCTACAGCTAAGATAGTACAGCCATGTGTGCATATACCTTGAAGATAGTTTAGCACAACTGCTTTTTCAGACTGAGGCAGTCCTGCAAAGGGATATTTTAAAATATAAAGCGTAGAAACTGAGCGCTTACGAAACGCAAGTGCAAGAGAGAGTTTTCTTTTTTCAGTCAGACTCAAAGCCGCGGTCGAGCGCCCGGCGTGAAGATATCCAAGCCCTAATTTAAGAGCAGCTCTCAAAGTGGTTTCAATTTCAGGGATATTGTTAAAACAGGTATACAATTGCGATAAGTCCCGGCTAAAAACATTAAAGAAGCTAATTCCCTTAAAGCGCACCTCTGACATCTCCGGATGGGGATCCATGCCAAAACAGGTTTGGCACACTTGTGGCTGCCTGTCTCTATAAGTAACACCACTGCCGTTGCAACTGTTACAGCTCCCCGAGAGAATATTCCGGTATGATCGTATGAATACTGATGCAGAAAATCCGGCTGCTTTAGCCGGAGTAAGCTCAGAATATAGCTCTGCCAGAGAACGTAGAACTCCAAGTTTTTCAATCACAGTAGTCGGTTTTATTTTTTTGTTACCAGATACAAGTTTATAACGCTTGATTACCGTCGGCAGTTCAAAAGCTTCTTTCATGTTATTTACGAAATCTCCAGTCAGTTTGTTCAGCAGGGGATCGACTTTATCTGCAACGTATTTTTCACAAATTATTGTCAGTTTTTTTTCGGGGATTTTAAGCTTATCTATATGAGTGTTCGTTATAATTATTTTGTGTATCAGCTTATTAAAATTGTTATCTGAATCACTAACTGACGTATTCTGACAAACAGAATTAGTGAGTTCAATCCTGTGATCCACAGCTGCGTATGCCTGAGTATTGCTGTCTGCTATTACAAACGTGAAGGTCTTTTTAAGAGAACCAAGTAGCTTTAGGAGTTTTTTTAAATAATCATCTGGCAGGTAAAAGGAGAGATCCTCAAGTCCAACAATACTCTGCGGAAGAGCATAGCATAGAGTTTTTGTAACCTTGAGCAAATGCAGCTGGGCATCAGAAAGCAGGCTGAGAGGAGATATGAGCAATAGATCTTCCAGTCCCAGCGACTTTAAATATTCACAGCATGTTGAAAGTTCCTGCAGGTGGCGATAGGTATGTGGTTCAAGTTCAAATTGATTGGTGCTTAGATCTTTAAGGGGAGTATTTAATAATGTCAAGGTCGCCTGCATCAGGGTTTCATCAACGTTTTTATTTTGGCTGATAAACTGAGCTGGACCTTTTAGGCTGCTAATGGAGGGCAGGCCTTCTGTATAGCTTTCTGTCAGGCGGAAGTTGAAAAATTCAGGTGTCGGGATGCTAACAGCTTGTCCGCACTTAATGCAGGCAGGAGCTTCCTTAAAAACTCCAACTTGTTCGTACAATCGCTTGCCACCAGAGCTATTTATCGCGTAAACAAGTATTGCATCCTGCCCAAAAGATTTAACCATCTGGAGTGATTCTCTGATACGAGAACGACTGTCTTCAGACACACGAAACATATCGATTATAATTTCACAGGATGACTGGTTATTTTTGAGTGCTTTTTTGACAGGTTCGACCTCCCGGCCATTTAACAGGAAACGTTCAAAGCCCCGAACCTCTGCGGCCTCAGAGCCCTGTTTGGCAGGCAACTTTGTGGTTACAGCAATCATGCGTCGGGAGTAGTTTTTGTTAAGAAAAGTATATATGTTTTCTAGAGATGCTGAACTGACCGGGCCACCACAAGCCGGACAACGCTTAACTTTTGCCCCTTCCCAAAGTTTTAGGATAATATTGTCAATTTCCAGAAAACTTGCGACTGTATCTAGGTAATGCGGCACGGCCAGCTGATCTGCCAGTACCACACTCCTCAATCCTTTCATTGCTCTACAGCGGGGACGGTGATCAAAAAAAGTAAACCGTTCGCCACAGGTAAGAGCGTGTAGAACCTTAAGCCTGTAAGTACTCTCGGCAGCAAGTACTTCTTTTAACAGCGTCGACTTCCCTGAACAAGCATCGCCGGTGATCAGGGTAATAGAACAGGTTGGAATTTTAAGTAAGGGAACAACCAGGTTACGAAAATTTACTCCTTCGATCTTAATAGTTTCAGGCATTGCTGTAGAGGCTATTTTGTCATGTTGCTACAAATGCCGTTACGCTGCGTTCTTCAGTATAGATGGTAAATAAGCGCTGCGTTACAAACAGCTGTAATCTAACGGAATTCTGGTTACAAACTCTCCTTAATTTTTTCCAGGCGCTGACTAACCAGTTCTCTATATTTCTCAAGCAGCTCTTCGTT
Organism: Candidatus Dadabacteria bacterium; assembly: GCA_003696425.1. Lineage (GTDB taxonomy): Bacteria > Bdellovibrionota_C > UBA2361 > UBA2361 > J046 > J046. The sequence continues at coordinate 2,856 of RFHI01000244.1, forward strand.
TTCTGCCTCAAATCTAAGCACCAGGACAGGCTGTGTGTTGGAGGCTCTTACCAGTCCCCAGCCTTTTTCAAACCTTATACGTACTCCGTCTATGTCGTTGGTTTCGTATTCAGGAAAAGCCTGCTTGGCTGCATCAGCTATTTTAAACTTCAGCTCTTCAGGACACTCAATTCTAATTTCCGGAGTGGCGACCATTTCTGGAAGATCCGCCAGCAAAGCCGAGAGGGGCTTTGTGGTGTTGCTAAGTATTTCAGTCAGTCGGCATGAGCAGTACAGTGCATCATCAAAGCCAAAAAATCTGTGCTTAAAGAAAATATGTCCGCTCATTTCACCGCCCAGCTCGGCCCCAATCTCTTTTAACCTGTTCTTAATTAACGAATGACCGGTCTTCCACATGACAGCTGTGCCGCCTTTTGCAGCTATGTCGTCAAAGAGGCGCGAAGAGCACTTAACATCACCAATGATAGTTGCTCCGGGAACTTTACTTAAAATATCGCGTGCATAAATAAGCAGCAGCATATCGCCGAAAATAACCTTACCCTTCTCATCAACAACACCAATTCGATCTGCATCTCCATCCCAGCCGATACCGCAATCGGCTCCTGTTTCTTTAACAGTTTTTATCAGTTCTTCCAGGTTTTTCATTACAGTTGGGTCGGGATGGTGGTTGGGAAAGGCGCCATCAGGTTCTGTAAAAAGCTCAACTACGTCAACGCCAAGTCCGCGCAGCATATCCGGGCCAGCCATTCCACCCACACCGTTTCCGGCATCTACGACAACTTTGAGCTTTCGCTGACCCACATGCGGAAGGCAATTGTTTACATGGTGGGAGACATATTCTTCTCTTATGTCTCTTTCAGATATAGTGCCTTTTCCCGGGCAGGATGGAGGGCATTCTTGTGCTTTCAATACCCTCTCCTTCAGATCCTGGATTTTGTCACCGGAGAGAGTATCAGTACCAAGGCAGATCTTAAATCCGTTCATATCGGGAGGGTTATGGCTGCCGGTAACCTGAATTCCACCACCATACCCTGCTGTGAAAATAGCGAAATAAAGCTGGGGAGTTGGTCCCATCCCCAGGATGCAGCAGTCTACACCTTCATCAGCCATGCCGCGAGCAAGTGCCTGGGCATAAGGTTTTGAACTGAAGCGGCAGTCGTGACCTATGGCTATATTATTCTTACTGTTATCTTTTGCCAGTCCGGCATACGCTCTGCCCAGCAGGTAAGCAAACTCTTCGCTAAGATCTTTATCTACTATACCCCGAATATCATATTCACGGAAAATTAGCGGGTTTATCTGCATAGTTTGATCCTCAATTTTAAGTAAACACTTAATCTATGTGGCTGTGTATCCATATCACTGCGAAGCACATTGTAAATTAAATTTTCTTTTCAACGACATGAGTTATAAAAAGCTCGCCGGTGAAGAATGTCTTCATTTTTTCTTCAATTTTTTGCCGAGCCAGGAACTTTCGGGCTTCTTCGCGCATTTCGCTGTTGTCAGCTGTTTTACTGTTAAATCGCTTGTCAACCCTAAGTATATGATAACCAGCCGGAGAACTTACAATATCACTGATTTGCCCCTCTTGTAATGACAAAACAGCGTCAAACAAAGAAGAGTTAAGATCCTCGAGGTTAATTACACCAAGCGATCCCCCCTCTGAAGCTTCCGGGCCCTCTGAGAGGCTTCGGGCAACTTCAGCAAAATCTTCACCGTCCGCGAGCCTGCTCTTTGCCTTTGTTATAAGTGCTTTTGCTTCCTCTTCAGAGTGATTTTCTTTTGATACGAATATTTGACTCAATCTGATTTTAAGCCCTTTGTCAGAAGCATCGGCTGAATTTTTTAAATACTGATCAATTTCTTCGTCTGTTACCCCAACTCCACCTTTAATAAACTTGCCGGCCAGTCTGGTCTTTATAATTTCCATTTTTATCTGACGCCGGTAGTTGTCAATTGTTTGGCCCTTCTCCAGGAGCGCACGTTCGAACTCTTTGCGGGAAAGAGAGTTTCGTTTTGCTACCTGATCTATGTAACGCTCCACTTCCTGATCGGTGACAATAATCCGCCTCTTTTTAGCCTCAAGGCTCAGTAAGCGTTCCATTATAATATTATCAAGTGCGGCAAGTGCTTCCGGGTCATTACCTGCTTCTTCGACAGTAAGCTTACGGGGAGGGGTAAGCCTGAGACATAATTCACGTAAAGTGACCGGCTCATCATCAACGCTGGCCACTACTGCGTCCACAATCAGATCCTTCGGTTCAGCTTCAACAGTCCGGCCAAGTAGTGAATAAAGCAGCGCAATATAAATAACAGGGAATGTCAGGACAAATTTAGAATTCATAAAGGCTATGATAATTACAGCTGAAAGGATTTGCAAGCAGTTGCGGCCCTCAAGAGTCAACGGATTATAGGTCTTTTGGGGCCACCATTTTCAAGACATTTTCAATAATATTATAGTACTCTTCTGCTGATAACCGGTCAGGCTGCCTGTGGGGGGTTATGTAAAGTGTGTTGTTAGCGCCTGCTGAGTAAATAGAAGGCTTTTCTTTCACCAGATGCAGTACAGCATCAGCATCAATCGGGGCGTTTTTATGAAAGCTTACTGCTATTTTCCCACGACGCATTTCTACCAGTTCAACTCCGTACTGTCTTAAAACACTTCTGAGCTTCATAATTTCCAGCAGGTTGAAGACTTCTCTTCCGTAACGGCCAAAGCGATCTCTAATCTCTACAGCAAGTCGTTCACCTTCCTCTGGTGATTGCAGGGATGCCAGTCGCTGATAAAGGACAAGCCGTTCTGAAATATCTGGAATAAAGTAATCAGGAATGTATGCATCAATTGCAAGTTTAATTTCAGGTTCAACTGTTTCTGCTAGGGGAAGTTGGTCGCCTTTGAGATCTGCAACTGCCTTCTTTAGGATCTTTGAATATAGCTCAAATCCTACCGAAAGAACTGCACCTGACTGCTCCTTTCCGAGCAGATTGCCCGCACCCCGAATCTCAAGGTCATGTATCGCCAGATTAAAGCCGCGCCCAACATCGTCCAGAGACTGTAAGGCCTCCAGGCGCTTAATTGCGTCTGCCCCCAGTTTTTTGACGGGTGGAATTAAAAGATATGCGTAGGCCTGTCTATCGCTTCGACCTACTCTTCCGCGCAACTGATAGAGCTGAGCAAGACCGAACCTGTCAGCCCGGTCGATTATTATTGTATTTGCATTTGGTATATCAAGACCTGACTCGATAATTGTAGTTGAAACCAGTACATCTATCTCTTTATTCAAAAAACGCTGCATAATTTTCTCAAGCTCCGCTTCGCTCATTTGCCCATGGCCGAACTCGAAACGGGCTTCAGGTACCAGTCGTCTGAGTCCTGCAGTAACCGCAGCTATGCTCTCAACGCGGTTATGAACATAAAAACTCTGACCCCCGCGCTGTAACTCACGTAATAAAGCATCTCTAATAAGACCATCTTCCCTCTGGGCCAGATAGGTTCTGATTAAACGTCGATTGCTGGGGGGGGTATTAATGATGCTAATATCACGAATTCCCAGTAGTGACATATGTAGCGTACGTGGAATTGGCGTAGCTGTAAGAGTAAGTACATCAATATTTTTTCTCATTTGTTTAAGCTTTTCTTTCTGACGGACACCGAATCTGTGTTCTTCATCAATAATTAAAAGCCCCAGATCATGAAAACTTACATCACGAGACAAAAGTCTGTGAGTGCCAATAATAATATCTATCTGACCCCGGCTTAGGGCTTCTAACGTATCCTTATTCTTTTTGGCACTATAGAATCTGCTGATTGCCCCTACCTTTACCGGGTAATCCATAAATCTGCTGCGAAAAGTTTCAAAATGCTGCTCAACTAAAATGGTTGTAGGCGCAAGCAGTGCAACCTGTTTTCCTTCCTGTACACACTTGTAGGCAGCTCTAAGAGCTACTTCAGTTTTGCCGAATCCGACATCTCCACAAACCAATCGATCCATCGGCCTCTCTTTTGACAGGTCAGCAAGTGTCTCCTCAATAGCGCGTGCCTGGTCGGGGGTCTCAATATACGGAAATGAATTTGCAAATTCACAATCATCACTTCCAATTGGCGGATAAGGAGGGCGACGGACAGTTTCGCGGGCCGCATAAAGCCTGATTAGATCTCCGGCAAGTGCGATTACGGAGTCATATACTTTTCGTTTGGTTTTCTGCCAGCGGGTGGACCCCAGTTTGTCAAGAGCTGGCTTAGCGCCCTCGGCTGCGACAAATTTTTCTATTTTAGCTATATGCTGGATAGGTAAAAAAAGCTGGCTATCAGCATACTCTATCTGAAGCAAGTCTGTACCGGCGCCTTCTATCACCCTGTGCTTCAGGCCGCGGTAAATGCCGATACCATAATCTGAATGAACAACGTAGTCGCCCTCATTTAAACGCGCTATTGAGCTTAAAAGCTTTTCGATATTCCTGCTGCTGGCTTCAAGGTCAATGCTTCTGCGTTGGCCTCTCTCGGCAAATATTTCATGATCGCTTACAAAAACACTTTTAAATTGCTCAAGGACAAATCCACGGCTTAAAAATCCTTTTAAAACAGCCAGTCGTGGCGCACGTTTATTTTTCAGCCACTCCAGCGCAGTAGTTTCAGGAGTTGAAATTTGAAGCTGGTAATCATTAAAGAGCCGTTTTAGCCTTTCAATCCGCCCGTCCGACTGAGCCACAAGGGCGATTTTATAATCCGCTGCCAGCCATTTTTTTACTTCTGATGTTAGAAATTTGAATCCTTCAGCTTTTTCACCGGCAGCCCGGTAAGAAGCTAAAAAAGTATCAAGCGTGCTGGAAGGCAAATCAATCACTTCAAGATCGTCTTCAAGATTAAGCAGCCTGCTGCCGAGCTCCAGGGTCTTGTGCCGTGATAATCCTGCTTCAATTGAATGAGGGTCGATATATATGTCGTTTACTGTTGGTGTCAGGGGATTTAGTTCCAGGGAGTGTTTTGCGCGCTCTATTATAAACTCCCACCTGTTATCCAGTGCATTTCGAGTTGCCAGGGGATTATCGATTACAATCAGAGTTTCACTTTCAACTAAATCAAAAATCGAGGGCAACTGTGAAAAGGTAATATAATCGATTAACTCAATTCCGGGATAGCGGCGTCCGCTTTTTATAGCGTCGATTATTCGCCTTAACTCTGCTGTTCGGGTCTCGCACTCCAGCGCACGTTTTTTAATTTTATTTAACGCTTCGTTAAGCCATTGTTCGTCAGTGTAAGCATATGCAGAGGATAGACTCTCTGAGGCGGGCACAATATCTACACTCTGGAGTGAGTTCTGAGAAAGCTGAGTAGCCGGACTAAAGTGTTTTATTGCGTCTATTAGACCGTCGAATATTTCTATCCTGATCGGCCTGTCCAAATGAGGAGGGAAAAAGTCAACTACGTAACCACGAACAGCATATTCACCACTTTCTTCAACCAGCGAAACCCTGCTGTAACCCCTGAGCTCCAGTGATTTAATTAAGTTATCACGGTTAGCCTTATCACCAACTGAAACGTGCAGAGACAAAGATTTTAACAGGTCGGGCGGAAGCACTCTCTGGAGCATACTGTCGGTGGGCACTATAGCAACGAAAGAAGAGTCGTGTTTTATAGTCAGCAGTGCTTTTATCCGTTCAGCGCTGGTACAGCTTTGTGGAGAAACCGGCTCAAAGGGAAGTGTGTCCCAGGAGGGAAGAATAATAGGGGTATCATTTGAACCAAAAAGAGTGATTTCGGAGGAAAGCTCTAAAGCCCGATTTAGATCTTTACAAATTACAAGAATCTTACGAAACATAGATGAAAGTGAAGCAATAACGGCGCTGTGCGCTGGAACAGCTGTTGTTTGCAGGTAAGTTGTTGGCTTGCTTGTAGAAATTTCTTTTTTTATAAGCATCTCAGTATTAATGCTATGTGATACATTAATAACAGCGCAACTTTGAGCCGAAAGACAAAGAATGACGAATAGCTTTTACAGTAAAATGTACCAGGTATACAGGCTTAAAAGGTTAAGGGCCTGTGAGGGAGCCAATCTGGTAGAATATGTCTTGCTTATAGCGCTTATCTTTCTGGTTGCAATTGTAGCTACACGCTCATTCTCAAATTCCGCCAGCCAGCAGTTTAGCACTATATCGAGTGCAATTACTGACAATATCTGAACTAAGCGCTGTTTCGACGGATAAACGTACGGGTTAGATCCAGATGAGTGTGGTTGTGCTGAAAAGCCCGGTAATTACTGTAGAATTTTTGGTTTTATCTAACAATTAGGCGCGAAAGGGGGTGCCTATTTAATGTCATTTTGCCTAAATATAATAAGCTTTCAGGAAAATTAATAATATCAATTAAATCATTAGTTCATGGGGGTATTACGTTTGTGTCGGCGTAGGGGTAAACACAAACTTTAATTCAGACATCAGATGTAAACTAATTTTTTATTCACAGCGCTTAAGCTGATTCTATAG
>RFHI01000245.1 GCA_003696425.1 Candidatus Dadabacteria bacterium
AAAATCAGTGACTGGACCCATGTCAATACTCTTCAGCTGTTGCCAGCAAACCAGTGGTATAAAAGAGGGGATGAACGTTTTAAGCCTGGAAACTTACTTATTCAGCCCAGAAACTGGTGGACTTTTATAATAATAGACCGTGAAAGTGGTAAAGCCGTATGGGAGTATCACGGTCATTACCGCGGCGGTATAAGTGGCGGTCACGATGCTCATATGATTCCTGAGGGGCTGCCCGGTGCGGGAAATATTCTGGTTTTTGATAACGGCACAGAAACACACAAGGGCGAGAGTATTATTCTTGAAATCAACCCCCACACTAACGAGATCGTCTGGAAGTATGAAGATGGAACGCATTTCTTCAGTAAAACGCGTGGTGCAGTCCAGAGACTCCCAAACGGAAACACCTTTATATCGGAGGATCTGCGCGGGCGCTGCTTTGAGGTTACAAAAGAGGGTAAAATAGTCTGGGAATATATAAGCCCGGTTGAGATAAACCGTGCCAGACGTTATCCACTTGAGTACTGCCCGGTTTGTGCAAAAACGTGAATACAACCCGCTTATACCCTGACATTTCTCAGGTTGATAATAGCATGATGCTCATTTATTAATCTCTAGTGGATCTAATTCAGACCGGGCCATGATAATGCCAGCCAGTGCAAGTTGGTTAACTCTTTATTTCGCAACCTGCAATTTCATAATGGCCATCGCCTTCAAGTGGAATAATCAGGATGTGATCCAGTGGAAGACTGCCTCTTTGCTCAACTTTCACCTCTCTTCGTAGAGTCCCGGCAGCATCAAGTGCAACAGGATGTATGATTTCGGTTGCAATCCCGCCGGTAGCATTAAAAAAATCAACACGATAGGTGTCATTGGCCCCAAACTCTGCGCTAAATTCAGAAAAAGAGGCATTCTCCGGCAGTAAAATTTCCACTCCTGCCGCTGATATCAATCTCCCCTTTTTACACTCAGCAAGTTTTAGTTTTAAGTGAATCGGATACATAAAGTATTCCTGTTCCGGCGGAGTTTCTTGGCCTCTAACCAGCTTCCTGAGCAGATACTTCAGCCTGGCAGAACTGAAAAGTTCTGCCTGTGTTTTTAGCTTAATGCCTTCATAAAACTTTTTAAGCCGGGCATCTTTAAAGTTGTCTCCGCCACTCTCAACTGCTGTGATATACTCATCTGGCACCAGCCGCAGATAATGCCCCACCCTAAAGGGCACATCCTGTCTGACCGGTAGCCGTGATAAAAATGGATCAGCCAGAGCCAGCGGATCAATTACATGTACAGACGGTCCAGCCAAAAACCCGAAATAGCCAATAGCTTTATAAACAATCGGCTGCTGAAGATGCGTTGCCTGTTCGGCGTAATCAGCTACTTTTAACTCACTCAGGTTGTTTTTAAGACGGGAGAGCAAACTTCCCTGCTTTAAGTAATACCTTCTCTCATCAACTATACCCATAAGCTGGCGGGTTTCAGGGGTAGCGTTTTGTTGATAAATCCACGATAAATTATGGGCCGGCCCGCTAAAAAATGTGCTGGCAATAATCATGATAAGATAGAGATAGTACCTGGCTGTCTTTTCCCATTTAAATTGCGATAAAACAAAGACCGAGAGTAAAAGAGGGGCAGCCAGAAAGCGGCCGCTCATAAAATCTCCGCCAATAGACACGGTGTAACATAGATACATGAATATTCCTGTTGCGATTGCACGGAAACAACCCGACAATCTCCATCCTGCAAACACTCCAGCCAGTATGATTAAAGGCGTGACAGTATCATAGACGAGCGAATTAAACAGATAGCAGATACCATGAGGAAGGAGTTGCCATAGCCCAAGACCGGTATTGAGCTTCGCATAAGCCGTATTTGGCGGGGTAGACCCGTAATAAAAGAAAGCAAAGATATGCCATGCCAATAAAGGCGTAAATCCTATCAAGCCATCTGCAATGGCTTTTAAGTTACGGCTTTTCCAAAATTCTATTAACAGAGCCGGAATATAAAATAAAATTGTATCAAGGCGGTTTAAGGCAGCCAGGCCAGCAAGTCCGCTGAGTATTAAGAATCGTCTATCTGATTTATCTTTTTGAATATAGCGTGCAAAAAACAAAATAAGAATAAGGTGTGTAAGCGGATTTTCCAGACCTGAAGTGGAATAATCCATATACGCAGCTGAAAACGAGAGCACCAGCAACCCAACTACTCTGGCACGCAAATTTTTGGCGTTATAAAGGAAGACAACCAGGGCAGCCAGTGAAACAATTATTGAAAGTGTAATAGTTGAAAAATATTCTTCCCCGCTAATTCCATTGCTTAAAATCAGTAAAAAAAGCCAGAGTGGATGGGTAAAGGCCTGAACGCGTTCAGTAGTGTTCCATCTCAGACCATAGCCATGCAAAAAATTATCTACTGTACGCAAAGTAATGTAGGCATCATCCCCTATCCAGGCAGTGCCAAAGATACATAGTAAATACAGTGATACAAGGAACAGAAAAAAGGAAAAGTCAATGGTTCGGTTTAGTCCGCTCTTTGTCACTTTCCCCCTAAACAATGACCCAGCTATCAGAGCACTTTAAAGAAATTCGTGCCGGCGACCTGTTCGTAAGCGTTGATTCAGTTTACAGCACCTGTATCAGTGTAGCAGCATCAAGAAAAACCGCCAATAAGTGTTAAACCTCTCCTTGCCCCTTTAAGCACTTTTCAAGCGCCTCCCAGGCCAGCACAGCGCACTTTACCCGCGGGGCAAACTTTCTGACCCCTTCAAGCGCCAACACATCCTGAAGCTCTTCAGCCTCTTCCGGCTCAATCTCACCACGCATAAGTTTACGAAAGGTTTCGCAGAGCCTCAGAACCTCTTCCCGCGAGCGCCCGGCACAAAGTTCAGTCATCATAGAAGCTGAAGCCTGACTAATCGCACATCCTTTTCCTGAAAACTTTATCTCTGGCAGGGAGTTATCCTGATCCTTAATGTTTACCTCGATCTCATCGCCGCACAAGGGGTTAAGCAGGGAGCAGCTTGCTGTCGGCTCTTTAAGCGGGCCCTTGTTACGTGGATTTTTAAAGTGATCCAGTATTAAATCCTGATACAGCTCTTCAAGTGACATTGCAGCACCTTGACGCAAAACTATTGGCCAGATATTTAACCAGCCCTATTACATTTTTACTGTTATTTTCTCTAAATCCGGCTGAAATGGCAAATCTTGATATTGTCGCCAGACAGATCAGGTATGCTTCTCTTTAACCCTGTTTACAGCAGGGTTAAAGAGAAGCATACCTGATCTG
>RFHI01000246.1 GCA_003696425.1 Candidatus Dadabacteria bacterium
AGGTTTAACAGATGAAATGGCCCGCAATATAGCTTTATATAAAGGGAGGTAAAGAGAAATCGGCTGGCATATTTACTTAAAAAGATTGCCGGCTAATTATACTCCTGCTCCTTCCAGGCCTGTTCGCGGCGGGCGGCATCTGGATCTTCGACTATATTGTAGAGCACAACCCGACCCAGGCGGGCATGCATCTCTTCAAGCGGAGCATTCCGTGAATCCTCAACCAGCGGATCCATAAAATCAGGATGAAAGCGCATCATATGTTCAAGTACCGCACGATCATGCTCTGACTTGCAGAGAATCGGCCACACTGTTTTGCCAACATAGGCAAAGTCTTTTATCCCCCACTCAAGCAGCTTCATTACATAATGGCCGGCCGTAAGTAACTCTTCCGGCGCCGGCGGACGCTCAAACTCATATGATCCGCCACTGTTTTGAATTCTTTCTGCAACCGATACCAGGTTAGCAACAAGCTGCGGATGGCAGTGTGGAGTAAGTATCTTTCTGGCAAGAGTTGCGTCAAGATATGTCATCATAATCGGATGACAGCGCCGTAATAAAGCATCATCAAGCTTTCTGTTAAAATTCTTGGTGAACATAATCAGAAGATTTTGTGGATCAGCATCAATCGGTGGCCTTGACTCAAGCCAGATACGGGCATCCTGAATTGGCCCTAAAAAGAATGTATCAATTGCAGCATCCGGTTTATCTAACTCATCGACCAGTAATATAACCGGTTTCTCCTGAGATTTAAGAAAAGCACGAGAAAGAATACCGAGATTCATCAGCGATTCACCGTCAGTGCCACCAACACCTGCCATGGCTCTGGCCATACCCAGAGTAGAAGTAGATTCAATCAGATGATCAAAGGGCATATTCTTATAACAGCTAAGACACATTAGCTCCGCCCCCGTAATCTTGGCCAGCGACTTGGCCATAAAACTCTTACCGCATCCTGATGGCCCTTCAAGCAAAAGGGCCCTGATTTTCTTAGTTGGAGTGTTCAGCAAAAGCGCTATCTGGGTTGCAAGATGTGGCAGGCACTCATAGCCTACCTTTTCAAGCTTTTTAGCCAGCTCCTCAGGTGTACCTACGTTATGAAAGCCCGGATTCTCAACCACGTAATCACTTTCAAATTGTGTATTCCTGATTTTTTTCCTGGCTGGATTGTTCGGATCCTGCTCAACCTCAGTGCCAAGCTCACAGAGCGGTTTATCCTCATCGGTGCTAACCGCAGCTGTTCCGGCTAAAAGAGAGCTGTCAAGCCGCGGTATATCTTCAGAAGCTTCCTGCGGCACAGTAGCTGCTGAATCGCATTGATCTGATGATGACTCATTCCCCGGGCAATCAGCAGTTGATGATTCAGGTTCCGCTATCTGATCCTGATTGGAAGCTACTTCGTTAAAGTCTATTTCGGGGCGGCCAGTTTTCCTGTAATCCCCTACAAGCTGCTCTGTTGTAACATCATCAAGCGCGAGGTTCTTCTTACCAGTCTCTCCCATGTTTTAAAAACCTTTTAATTAATCCCCTTTAAGTGAAAATTCACACTCCGGCAAAAACCGGCAAACAGCTCATACAGATAACAGTTCTCCTGCTCTATATATGTTATGGAGGCTTAAAGTAATGTGTGCTGACTTAGGCAGCTTAAACCCCCAAGAGCTCTAAGCGATTGATATATCTACGTTTAATATGCGATGGTGGCGGCACTTATCTGAATATACCAGAGACGATACAACCCGGAAGAAGTTTTGTATAAGTAACTACTCATAAGGGATTAGAGAATCAACTCAAGAGGAATGAAGATAAAATCAGTAGACATGGCCGTTTAGGTAAGACGTTTTACGTTTACGGATACATCAGGTTTGGCCGGTTAATATACTATTAAAAGTTGTAACTGTCCTTTGAGGCCCATGGTTGACAACGGTTTTCACACTATTCCCCTTCACACATTGCAGAGAGACATCCCAAGTCAGCGGCTGAGCGCAGATTATTTTCGCTGATAGGGGGTAGGGTCCTTTGTGATTGAAACCACGCAGGCAAATACGTAACATATTCTTCAAACTGGCGCGAAGCAGCCGGCAAAAATAAAATTAGTCGACTTAAACTTATACTAGGAATACCCCGGACAGCACCCTAACTCGCTGCTCTGGAGTCGTGTTTCTCCTGATTGTAATACGAGTAGTAATAACGATTATAGTAATAGTAATCACCACTTGTCACATCAACATCATTTAAGATCGCTCCCAGAAACCTTGCCCCTACACTCCGGAGTCGTTCTTTTGCATCCAGTACAACCTTACGAGGCGTAGAGGCACCCCTTACTACCAGCACAACCCCATCTACATACCTTGAAAGAATAACAGAATCCGTAACAGGCAGTATCGGCGGAGAATCTATCAATACGTAATCAAACATTGTGGCCAGCTTATCTATAATACCAGCCATTTCAATTGAGCCCAAAAGTTCCGCAGGATTGGGCGGGGGGTTGCCACTGGGTAAAAGCGAAACTCTTCTCATGGCATCCCTGATTAGAACATCTTCGAGATTAGCCTGGCCGGTAATTACTTCAACTACCCCCGGCCTTATTCGCTCTTCACCGTCAATGATCTTAAGCAAACTCGGTCGCCGTAAATCTGCATCGATCAGGACAACCCTACCACCGGCACTTGCCAGGCTGGCAGCAAGATTAAGCGTGGTGGTTGTTTTTCCCTCAGAAGACTGCGCTGATGAAAGCAGAATTGTCCTGGGCGGCTCACCAGCCTGCGATAAAAGTATGCCGGTACGGATAGTTCGGTAGGCCTCAGAGGCAAGCGATTTGGGATCCCGCAAGTAAACAACCGGAAAATTATCCGGCTTTTTTGAAGGCACAGGGGCGCCCGTTTTTTCTCCCCTCCCTTTATTACTTTTAGCTGTCTGCCCTGTAGCGGCCTTAATATCTCCAGCTCCATTAACACTACTCTGGTTTTCGGGCAGGAGGTTTTCAATCTCAAAAGACGGCACCACTCCCAGACTGGGAAGAGCCGTATAAGCAGTTAACTCCTCAGGAGTGCGAATAGTATCATCAAGATAGTTCAGGAAAAACGCCAACGAAAAACCGAGGCCGGTACCAAGAACCAAGCCAATTAAGATCACAAGCCCCTTTTTTGGAAAGCTGGGCCTGAGTGGTACTGCAGCATGGTCAACTATGGAAACATTAGAGGAGTTGCCTTCAACTGCCACCGACGTTTCATCTATCTGACGCAACACATTTTGTAAAAGCTCTCTTGCTGACTGGAGCTCCCTGTTTAATATGTTGTACTGCACCTGTCGCTTGGAAAGCTCAAAGGCCATACTCTTCTGCTTTTCAAGCTCTTCCTTCAAGCTGCGTTCTTCCTCAGCAGCTGCAAGCGCTTTAGCTTTCAACCCGGCAACAATCTGTGCACGCTGCCCCTCAATCGACTGCTTTAATGCTTTAATCTCATAGCGCAACTGCTGCATTTTAGGATAATTGGGGGTAAACTTGGCAGACAGCTGCTGATACTCAGCCTCCAATTTGGCCAGCCTGGATCTAATCTCCTGGGTTGAAGCATCATCTATACCAGCGGCGTTATTTTTCAAAGCCTTAAGACTCTCCTGATACAGGTGTTCAGCCTCCAGGCGTTTTGCAGTTGCTGCAGTAAGCAACCGGTTAAGTTGCGACATCTTTTGGGCAGTTATGTTTTCATCTTTATTTACCGCAACTATCGAATTAGCTTCAGCATAATCTGCCTGTTCTCTCTCAAGATCGGCCACTTTCTGGCGTAGCTCCTGTGCCTGCCCTTTTAAGAACTTTAGCCCTGCTGACTGCTGACTTACACGGGCCTCTCTCACCCAGTTGATATATTCACGTGCATGTGTATTAGCCACACGTGCCGCCAGAACTGGGTCTGTAAAAGTAGCCTGTATTTTTACGAGCGATGTTCGTCTTAGCGGCTTAACTTCAATCCGATCGAGGTAGGACTGAATTTCCCTTACAGAATTATTGTAAATGTTATCTTTACTGTGCGCTTCAGTACCCTTTTTAGAGTCCCAACCAAACAGAGTTGCCAGTAATCCCGGAGAGTCTTTCCCAAAAATCTGTTCTTTTAGGTTGTCATGACTTAATACTCTGTCAGCTAATGAATAACTCTTAATCTGCTTTACCTGCGTTTCCAGATAATTAGCCTCCTTGCTGCGCTGCTGCAGCATATCTTCAATTTTTGTAGCAGTTAGAATTGGCTGGTAAGTACTGATTTTGATCACACTCTCAGCTGTATAACGGGGTGTAACAGTGAAGGCATAAATTAGAGCTATAAGCGTAAGCAGGACAATGCTGGTCAGAATAAGCATACGATACTTAATAATGACCTTCAGGTATTCCTTAAACTGCGGGTAAAGAGTCTGATAATCCGATCCGTCCTCAAACTCTACTCCTGCCGGCAATCCTTCAGTCAGCGGCCTTAACTGCGGAAGTTTATCTCTGTTCATTTAAATCACTTAGCTAAATTAACGGTTCCACCAACTCCAAAATTAATAAGTCTCGATATGCCCTCAAATGTATCACCGCGCATGCGACTGCCGCGATCACTCGGTACTCTAACAATATCGCCCGGTTTCAATCTGAGATCTGATTCCTGCCCACTGGCAAGCTTCTCAAGATCCACAACGATATGCAGCTTATCATTCCCGCCTATATCACGCACCACCTCAACTTCGTGCACATTAGCTGCATAGGTTATACCCCCTGCAGCTGCCAAAGCGCCCAGCAGGGTCATGCGCTGGCCAAGTTCATAAGTACCGCGTTTTTCAACTTCCCCTTCAACCATAACCTGACCGGCCTCAGGCACAATTATCATATCGCCACCACGAATAGGGACTTCCAGCGGTATAGTTCCACTTGTCCCCATAACGTCATCCAATAGTATTTCAATCCCGTTTCTTTCCAGGCGACTGCTCTCACTTGAGGCCAGCGAGAGCCTGGCACGCGCCTCTATATCGTTTGAAGCAGTAAGACCGGTAACTTCAACGGGTATGAAATTTACATAATTTCCAGCCTTTTCACTGATACCACCTGCCTCACCAATAAGCTCCATTATGCTGTTAACACCTTTCTTAAGAGAATAAGTACCGGGTTTATTGACTGCCCCCATAACAGCTACCCGCTGACTGCCGTAATGACTTATAAAAACCGAAACCTGCGGGTTTTTTACATATGTCCTCAGGCGCTTTGTAAGCTCTCTGGTAAATTCAGCTTCAGTAAGTCCCTGAGCTTTTACCGCACCGACAAGCGGCAATGATACAAAGCCCGACTCACGCACTCTGGCTGTTACATTCAGTTCAGGTACATCGAATACATTTATTTCAAGTTCATCGTGCGGCCCAATCAAATACGAAGAATTGCGCAGAGAAGTACGAGCCCTGTGTTCAATCAGTGCCATTAGCCTGCGTTTGTTGGCTGCTTCCAATTCTTCGTAACGTGCGCGCTCCTGCTCTATAGTCGGTAAATTAACACCTCTAGACCTCGCCTGCCGTAAAATCTCTGACCTTGATGGCGTAATACTACGCGTAGAACAACCCATTAACACAAAAACCAATGCTGTAATAAGTATAATCCTAACAACTCTACACATGTTATTAGTTACCTCCACTGCGTCTATATTACTAACAGCATTCAACATATTAACCACTATAACCGATCGCAGACAAATCAAAATCAGGGCTGCAGATAAATCTGAACCCCTTTCGCTTAACAAACCTATAATTGAGCTCTCCTTCTGTGCTGATAATGCGACATCCGTCAACGCTCAGCGTGGGATCCGTTCGGGCTAACTTTAAAACCTCCGAATCTTCCGTAAACAACATATCAACACTTCCCAGTCTCAGTGCCGTTAATCCCTGTCGCGGATCTCTAAAACCTCTTAGATGCAAATCTGAAACAAAGTTTTTTCTCCCCAATTCAGCAAGTGGCCCGGTATGTAAGGCAAAGTCCCGCCCGCTCCTAAAGCCAGCTATAAGATAATTACCCGTAGATATTATATTTGTACCATAACCGAGATAAGAACCAAACAGCCTGGAGCTTTCAGCTTCCATAATTGGGCAATAAGAGATCAGCACAGGGATATTAGTTGATATTTCAAGTAGTTTTGGCGACTTAGCAAGCTTTATATCTACCCACTGCTCTCTAATTCCGCTACTGTTGATTAAACTTCTACCTTTAACCGACTCAAGCATCTGGCCGGCCAGGCCGGGTAAGCATCTTTTAAGTGAAAACTCCAAATCTTCAGCTAATACCTCCTGGCCATTATTAAATCTTATAAGCGGCCTGGCCCTGAAAGACCATACTCTATAGTCAGGGCTGACAATCAGCCTGTCTGCAAGCGAAAGCTTATAAGGCAGCTCCCCATTAACAGCTACCTTTTTTTTCTCAGTCAACGTACCAGTAACAGCACGCTTAATAAGCAGCATAAGCGGATTTTTTGAAGATAAAAAATTCAACTCACCTCCCGGCCAGGGGCCGCCAATAGTTACACTCTCAGCTACAGCGCTACTGACAACAGGCAGGAACCCCGTCAAGACCAGAGCCAAAAAAGATAGCATTAGCAGCTTTATTTCTTTTTTCATCATTCCCTATTTAACCAGCTCTGAATAACCATAAACTCTTACCAGCTCATTCACTCTGCCCAAAACCTGTTTTCTTCTGGCCGAATGACCGAAATGAACCTTCCAGTAGCGATAAGAAGGTGACTCTACAATAAATCTCTGAATATATTCCTTTCCAATCCTTAAGCTTTTGCTATAAGTACGCACAGCCGTAATCTGTTCCCATACCTGGTTATCCTGGCTTCCTAATAATTTCACCGAGGACGAAAAATTTTTGCTGAAGGGCTTGCGGGAGACTATCTCAATAACCCTTACACTCTGTTTTTCAGGCAAAAAGAATCCTACAG
>RFHI01000030.1 GCA_003696425.1 Candidatus Dadabacteria bacterium
ACCCCGAGGTCATGGAGCGCATAGACCGGGAATTCCTGGTGAATACCTACTGGCAGTCTAACGCCCTGTTGCTGATGAAGCGGGCCCATAAGTATTTCCCGGTCATAGAACCCATCCTCGCCAAGAACGGTGTCCCGGACGATTTTAAATACCTGGCTGTGGCCGAAAGCGGCCTGCAGAATGCCGGGGGCTGGTTCTGATTTGCTGATTACCGGTTACTGTTTTCCCGCTATCTGCTCCCGGCTCCCCGCAGCCAGCAACGGCTAAACTCGTAGACATAGCCGTCTACGTATACGCTTTTACGTTTACGGCAACGTAGGCGTCTACGTAATACGCCCTACGAGTTCAGCTTTCCTAGGTAGCTTCCGCCCCAGGAAAAGGCACACCCCCTACGACCCTACCTTTTAACATATACAATCAGATCAAGTATGCGATCGCCCTTTCTCAGGCTGTCAGCTACATTCATGCCACGAATTACACGGCCAAAGACAGTATAGCGCTCATCCATATGCGGCCCGTCACTTAACATAATATAAAACTGAAAAGGATCAGATGAGCGTCCCGGATTCATAGTGTCCTCAATCCGGGCCATACCAACGGTTCCGCGCAGATGCTTATGACGGTTAAATTCGGGCGGCAGTTCATAGGGGGGCTTCTTGTGCCCTGGCTTATAACCGCCCTGAATAATAAAGCCCGGTGTGTGGAAATTGAAGATCGAGTTTCTGTAGTAGTGCTTGTCAGCCAGGTACTTAAAATTAGCTACATGCCAGGGGGCATCCTTAGGGAAAAGCTCAAGATAAATATTCCCTTTTTCAGTTTTAATAACCGCACTGCGAATTTTAATCAGCTCAGCATTTTTGGGCAGCAAAAAAGGGGGCTCTTGCCCGAATACCGGATAGGCTGTTGCCACAGCCACAATAAAATATAATACTGTTTTGATGTTAGGGGTAATAAATCTCATAATCTAAATAGTTTTTATTGATGTATATAGTTTAGCAGAATCCTTATTTACAAAAAACTTCAAGTGCTGACAGTAGTAGCTGTTTTTGGTCAGCCAAGGTGAATCAGAGGTAGTTTTATGATTGTTTAAGGCTGTAAGGGTTAGAAATTTTTGCTACTCTGGATTACAAAAGATTGTAATTTGCTAAACCCGCTATGGTGGTTGGAGTAAAATATTACGTCAGTTAATAGGAACTTACACTGCAAACGTTGATAAATAAAGGTTTGTTTCTTGATGGCTTCAGTTTTTAAACTGCATGCAAAAGTAAAAAGGCGTTACGGCAGAGGAGTTCTTGCTCTGCAGCTTCTGACAAAATGCATGCTGGTTACTGCGTTATTTCTGGCGCTACCGGTCTGCTTGGTTTTTGCAGAACAGAGGGAGCTTAAATCGGAAGGGTTTGACAAGGTTGATGCAGTATTACTGCTCGACTCATCAGGTAGTATGAGGATTACTGATCCTGGTCGCCTGAGAGATGAGGGGGCAAAGCTTTTTATCCAGTTTCTTAAGTTTGGCGATCGTGTTGGTATCGTCGAGTTTGATCGCGAGGGGCGTGTTATAAGGCCGCTTACTGAATTCAGGCAGGATATCCTTGATTCACTCGGATACGATATAGGACGGGTGGGCAATTCCGGGCTTTATACCGATATTTATGCCGGTCTGCAGACGGCCCGTAAAGTCCTGGAAGAATCTCCGCGTAAGGATGCCAATAAAATAATAGTTCTGCTTTCTGACGGAAAGATGGATCCCGATCCAAAAAACGGCAGCGCAGAAAAGTTGACTGATAAACTTTTAAATGATCTTTTGCCGGAACTTAAAGCTGAGGGTATTAAAGTTCATACCCTCTCATTTAGCGACCAGGCAGATAAAGATCTACTTTCACAGATAGCTGCTGCAACTGACGGCATGAACTGGTTTACTCCGACAGCAGATAAAATTCACGAGTCCTATGCTGAGCTGTTCCTGGTTGTCAAGAAACCGCAGATAGTACCGCTTACCAGCAAGGGGTTCAGAATAGATCCCGATATTCAGGAAGCCACCTTTTACATTAACCGTGAAAACGCCCAGTAAAAGCTGACAATAGTCTCCCCGGGTGGGCAACGCTTTACAAAAGAAGATAAACCCGCCCACGTTAAATGGTTTGAAGGTAAAAAGTTTGATGTAATAACTGTTATCAACCCAGAAGTTGGCAATTGGAGGATTGAAGGGCTGACCTCCCGGGATGGTTTTGCTACTGTCCTGACCAACCTTAAGCTGGTTACCAGCTGGCCCTCCAGCGTTTATTCCGGTGCAACAAATCTTTTACAGGCCAGGCTGTATGAGAATGAAAAGCCGGTGGTTTTGCCCGAGATGACGGAAGTTACCCGTTACGCTTTTCAGATTACTCCAACTGATAGGGTAAGTGAGCCGATTATTCGGGAACTTTTAAACGATGACGGCAAGCACGGTGACAAAATAGCACGTGATGGAATCTTTTCAGGGGAAGTAACAATTGAAGATCCCGGTGAATATCGTCTCAGAGTTATTGCACGTGGTCCTACTTTTGAGCGGGTCCAGGAGCTGCCATTTAGGGTTAAACCGCGGCTTGTAACACTGGAAGTAGTTAATGTTGAGTCTGATTTGGCGGTTGAAGCTGCTCACGGACACACAGAAGCAGGTGCTTCTGAAGAGTATTTTCGTGTTGAACTTAGCCCCGAGGCTGTAGCGTTGAGGAAAGTTCACGTTGAACTGCTTGCTATTGATGAACACAGAAAACGCTACAAGCTTCCCCTTACGCAGTCCAAAGACCGGTCTATACGTTTTGAAGTGCCTGTTAAAAACCTCCCGCACGACGGTGAGTATGAACTTACAGCGATATTAACCGGCGAGGATAAGAGACGCAGAAAAGTGCGTGGGGTGAGCAAAACTCTCCACTATAACCGGATTACAAAGGAGATTGATGAAGAAGAACCGGTTGAAGTAGTTGTTGTCAAGGAAAAAGAACCCGAGAAACCAACACCCTGGTGGCCGTTTGCTCTGCTGGTAACGCTGGCTAACGCAGGCCTGGGGGCTTTTTGTTTTATGAAGCTAAAACGTGAAGATCTGCCTGAAACAGAAGAAGTAGAAGAGTACGTGCCACCGCAGGAGCTACTTGATGCAATAGCTGAGCTTGAAGCCAAATGTCAGACCGATGAAATTGATATAGACGATCCTATTTTCTCTGATGATTCACTGGCTGATCTTCCTGTAAGAAAAGGTGCGCCACGCACAGCAGCGCCTGAAGAGAGTGCAGCAGCGACTGAAGATCATGCAGAAGAAGGAGAGCAGCAGGAAGAAGCACAAGAACCTACAGGAGAAGAATCCCAGCAGGCAGACTCTGACGAGACTTCTGATGAGCAGGCAGAAGAGCCGGATGGCACAGCGGAATCGGAAAAAACAGGCACTGAAGAGCCACAGGCAGAAGAAGATGAAGAGCAGGAAAAGGAGCAATAAAGTAGCATTATGGTCATAATTTTGGTCATAGCCGTAGTTGAAGCGCTGATTATCGCAGCTGCTCTCTATGTTTTTAATAATCAGCAGCAAAGCGGCATGCGTGGAAGCTTAAAAGCGCTGGAAAAAGAGCTGGCTGTTAAACAGGAGCTGGTACAAAAGCTTAATGCACTTTATGACCAGATGGTTGATCTGGGTTCGCTTAAAAAGCACATAGACGAGCTTAAGACTTTAAAGGATTCCCTAAAGGCCGAGCGTGGAAGAATTACAATTACTCAGGCTGAACTTGAAACAGTTGAAACCCGCCTTAGAGAACTGGAGGAGATTGAGCGTGAGCTTGAAGCCAGCGGCATTGAGACCAAAGAAGAGCTTAATATTCTTAAACGCAAGGAAGCCGATCTTGCTACTAAAAACCAGGCACTTAAAGACAAGATAGCTGAATCTGTAAAACAAATGGAACAGCTAATGGCCGAAATGGAGATGAGTGCCCAGATGGCTGAACAGGTTGGTGCAATGAAAAGCGAGCTGCTTCAAACGGAACAGCAAATTGATAACCTGCTGCTTCAGATAGAAGAAGGTAATGCCCAGTATATTATCCTTAAGAAACGCTACGATGCTCTTGATATTGAGTATGCACAGCTTTATGAGAAATTTGCCGAAGCCGAGGATATGGTTAGCAGTGATGATGAGTGAGTTCTAAAAGAGCGAAATATTTCCGGCCTTTATAAAACTGCTTATGACTTCCACTTATTTTCATGTTGATAAAATTACTTCTCTTGCCAGTATGGCGCAGGGAGCAAGAATTCACTTTATCGGAGTGTGTGGCGTAGCCATGGCACAGCTTGCAGTACTGCTCTCCGAAAGAGGTTATAGAGTGTCAGGCAGCGATCGCGACTTTTATGAACCGATGGGCAGTTTGCTGCGCTCTTCAGCTGTCGAACTTTATCGGGGATACTCTGAGAAAAATATTTCCCGTGATATTGATCTTGTAGTTATCGGCAATGTTGCTGCGGCAACACATCCCGAAGTTGAAGCGCTTAAGGCATTAGAGCTCAATTATACGATTCTCCCGGCCCTACTTTATGAGAGTATTATTGATGGCAGGCAGTCTTTTGTTATAGCAGGTACTCACGGTAAATCCACCACTACTGCTATGCTGGCCTGGGCCTTTGAAAAAACAGGTCTTAAACCCTCTTACTTTGTAGGGGGTATCGTTAACGGACTTTCAAAAAGTCTTAACATGGGTAGTGGACCATATAGTGTTGTAGAGGGCGATGAGTATGATTCGGCTTTTTTTGCCAAGATTCCCAAGTTTCATTTTTACAAACCGGATGTTCTGATAATTACCTCACTCGAATTTGATCACATCGATATTTATCAGAATCTTGAGCAGATAATATCCCAGTTTGAAATCTTACTTGAGTCTGTATCAAAGAGAACGGGCAGGGTTATTCTTTGCCTTGATGATCAAAATCTCTGCAGGCTTTATAAAACCTGGAAAAAACGCTACCCGCTTAAGTTTACTACCTACGGTGAGTCCCCTGGAGCTGATTACAGACTTATTCAGGCTGGCAGGCGTGATCAGAACCAGTTTGCCAGGGTACGTACAGATGCCGGGGAGGAATTTGAATATCAGTTAACTATTCCCGGACGCTATAACCTTAAAAATGCTCTCTCTGCTTTAATTGCTCTGGAGGAAGCCGGAGTTGAAAGATCAAGCGGGGTAAGTGCATTAGCTCAGTTTCGGGGGGTAAAACGCCGGCAGGAGTTAAAGTATGTCAGCGATAGAATTATTGTGATTGAAGACTTTGCTCACCATCCTACAGCGGTGAGGGAAACTGTTCGGGCGATAAAAGAGGCCTATCCGGATAGGAGAGTTGTGGCAGTCTTTGAACCGCGTTCTACGACCAGCCGCAGAAAAATTTTCGAGGATGATTACGTAAAGTCTCTGTTGGAAGCAGACATAGTTTTACTGAAAGAGGCTGAGCGAAAGCCGATTGATAAAGATCTGGAGCTTTTTAGTGCTGCTGATGTGGCAGAAAAGCTTACTTTCCGTGGGGTCTCTGCAGAGGCATATAGAGACACAGAGGAGATAAAGGAAAATATTATCAACATAGCCGGAGAAAGAGATCTGGTGCTGATTATGTCAAACGGCAGTTTTGATAATCTGACTGATAGTCTGGTCAACGCCCTTAAAGCATCTCCTGCGGATCAAGATCAAAAATGATTCTAAGATCACCACGAGCTAATTTGTTTTGCTGAAGCATACGGCTCGCTTTAATCAGCTCGGAGGAATTTTTACTTTTTAATAATAGATGCCATCGCCAGCGGGCCCTTATCCTTTCAATTGGGGCCCTTGCCGGGCCGAGAACCTCACAACTGAGAGAGCCAGATTTTTTTTGTTCTTCAATTTGAGAGCGGAAGATATTAAGTACTTCACGACCAGCTTCGGCATCATGCGAGCTTGCAACAATTCTTAATAAGCGGCAAAATGGCGGGTAATTTGGCCCCTTTCTACATGCCAGCTCCAGTTTTGCAAAACCCTGATAGTCCTTTTCAGCTGTTTTAATAAGGCTTATATGTTTAGGAACACGGGTTTGAAGAATTACGCGGCCCGGCTTTTCAGCTCGGCCGGCCCTGCCGGCAGCCTGTGTTAATAGCTGAAAGACTCTTTCGGAAGCTCTAAAATCCGGCATGTGCAAACCAACATCACAGTCGGCGATCCCAACGAGTGTTACGCCAGGCAGATCGTGCCCTTTAGCAATCATCTGCGTGCCGACCAGGATGGCGGTTTTATGGCTTCGCACACCATCCAGAATTTCTCGGTAACGTTTAATGTCAGACACAGCATCGCGATCGAGCCGGTCAATTGCCACTCCTGGAAACATCTCTTTAAGCTCCTCATATATTTTTTCTGTGCCGGCACCACGCTGAATCAGACTGGCTGGCTTATCTGATGCCTGGCACTCCTGGCAGTAAAGAGGCGGGAGGGTTTGCATCCCGCAGTAGTGACAGTGCAAAGAATTATTGCTCTGATGGTAAGTAAGAGTTACTGAGCAGTTGGGACAACTTAAAACGCTCTCGCACCGTTCACATTGAAGATAGCTTGCAAAGCCGCGGCGGTTATAAAGAATAAAAACTTGCTCACCGCGCTCGAGATTTTCGCCAATCGCATCTTTTAGCTGTGGAGACACGTTTGGCGAAGGCATTTGCCAGGGTTTTAAACGGTTAAGGTCTACTAGCTCGATTGATACTTCAGATGCAGAGGCATGCCGGCTTGGGAGTTTTAATAGTGTATATTTTTTTTTGGAAGTATTGTAGTAAGTTTCAAGAGAGGGGGTTGCGGATCCGAGAATGACAGGACAATTTTCCAGTTTACCTCTTACCAGTGCCAGATCGCGGGCGTTATAGCGCAGTCCCTCAGATTGTTTGTAAGAAGGATCGTGTTCTTCATCTACGATTATCAGGCCACACGACTTTAGCGGAGCAAACACACCGGATCGTGCTCCAATAGAGATCATTGAGCGGCCCTCCAAAAGCGCTTTCCAGGACTCCCATCGTTGACGTTTGCTGAGTCCACTGTGAAGAACAGCGAGCTGGTCACCGAGTCTGGCACGAAAGCGGTCGATTAACTGCGGGGTTAGAGCGATTTCTGGTACAATTACAATTGCTCCGCGGCCAGCTTCAAGGGTTAGCTTGATTGCTTCTATATATACTTCGGTTTTACCGCTGCCTGTGACACCGTAAAGGGTAAACGGCTTATAAACTTGGGCTTCAATGGCTTTTTTAATGTTTCTTAAAGCCTGCTCCTGTTCATTGTTTAAAGTAACATTACTTTTAGTCCACTCAGGAATTTTTTGTTTAGCAAACAGTTTCGAAGCAATTTCATGCTGATAAAGATTTATGATGCCGCGGGCGGCAAGCCTTTTAATTGATTGTGATGCCCCCTTAAAACGTGCAGAAAGCTCTGAGACAGAAACAGGTGCGGCACGCTCTTTTAAGAGAGCGATGATCTCTTTCTGCAGCTTTCCGTTAACGGTTACTTCTGCATCAGGGTTTAGTGTGATCCAGCTTTCGAATTTGGGTCTGACCGGAGGCGGTATGGCAGCATCAATTACTGAAGCCAGTGGAACGGAATAATAATCAGAAATCCACTTAAAAAATTTAAGCTGAGCAGGGTTAAAACACGGAAGGTTATTTACGGAGTCATGAATAGCTTTGATTTCAAACTTTGCTTCGCTATCTTCATTACGGCTCTTATTTTTGTCTTCAATCACATAACCACGCGCTGTGCGGCGGCCAAATGGAACCTCCACACAACAACCCACATTAATATTTACTGACAATCCCGGGGGGATACTATAAGTAAAGGGTTGAGCCAGCGGTGGTATAACAACGTTTACGAGTTTTCGCATAGCCAGATAGTTACTGTAATGTCAGCCTGTGGAATTATACAGTAAAACCATAACGACTTTGATAAAACAATATTATAGCAATTGTAACCATAATTTTACTCAAATGCAGCAACGGTATCAGTTGCGGCAAGTCAAGTTTGTGCAGTAAAGTTTAAATTTTGTCACTATTTTAATCTGTAAGCATCATATTATATTGTGCAGTTGGTAGCTGGCTAATATTTCATTTCTTTCGGCTAACCCGGACTTATTATGGGATTGTTGGATTTTCTTAATAAATCGGAAGCACTTATTGCTCTGGATATAGGTAACAGCTCAATAAAGCTTGTTGAGCTCGACCTTGGAGAAGAGAAACCAACTCTGGTTAATATAGGCATTTCAGCGTTAAACGAGGAGGTGTTTTCCAACAATGCCATCTCCAAGACCGAACAGGTGTCCGAAAAGATCAGCGCTCTTCTTGAAGCAAATGCTATCAGTGATCGCAGGATTGTTACAGCTATGCCCGGGCCGAGTGTTTTTACCAAAAAAATAAAAATGCCCAAACAGGATCCTGCCGAGCTTAGGGCAAATATTCAGTTTGAGGCCAGTAATTTTATTCCGCACAGTACAGAGGCGGTTCGACTTGATTATCATATAATCGGCGAGTCAGGTAAGAACCAGCTGGATATTTTAGTGGTAGCGGTTAAGAATGAAATTATAGATAGTTTTATGGAAGCGCTTGCACTAGCCGGGCTTGAGGCTGCGGTTGTGGATGTTGATTATTTTGCGCTGCAGAATATGTTTGAAATTTCATATCCTGAGCTGGTGGATGAAACTGTTGCGCTTATTAACATGGGGGCGCGTTATTCCAGTATTAATATATGCAAGGAGACTTCCTCTCTTTTTACTGGCGACATGGCTGTTGGGGGCAAGCTTTTTGTCGACGCTGTTTCAGAAGGGTTGGGCATAACTTCTCAAGAGGCTGAACAGCTGATACGTTCTAAGGACAAAAAATCTGCACAGTACGAAGCAGCCCGAGAGCTGATAGATCAAAACGTTGAATATGTTGCTTCAGAGTTTAACAGACAGCTGAGTTTTTTTTGGAACGCTTCGGGAGATGAAGAAGGTATTGACCGTATTATGATTTGTGGTGGTGGTGCACTTATCCCGGGACTGCTAGAAGAGATTAGTGAAAAGACCGGTATTGAGACGCAGATAATTGATCCATTTCGTGGGGTAGAGTGCGGTGAGGGGGTTGATCCGGGTTATGTGAAAGAGCTTGGTGCGTTGATGGGAGTTGCTGTCGGACTTGGACTCCGCCAGCCTGGTGATAAAATAATGCTTGAGTATTAAAAAATATCGTTATGATTAAGATTAATTTACTCGGCGAGGATACCAGGATAGATCATACCGGCCTTTTGGTGTTGATAGGATTTGCTGCTTCGCTGGTCCTTTTGATAGTGGTTTTCTTCTTTATGCAGCAAAGTATTACAGCTGATATCATAAAAATGAGTGATAAGAAGGGCGAACTTGAAGCTGAGCTTGCTCGCTGGCAAAAAGAAACCAAAGCAGTAAAAGATTTAGAAAAAAAGAAGAAAGATTTAAAGCTGAAACTGGCGGTAATAGCACGCCTGAAGCGCAGTAAAATTGGTCCAGTCAGGGTTTTGGATGACCTTAACATGGCGCTGCCGGAGCGTTCCTGGCTAACGAGGATTGATGCCAAATCTGATCGGCTGCAAATTAAGGGGCTGGCTCTTGATAATCAGACCATAGCGCTGTTTATGAAAGAGTTAGAAGCCTCAGATTATTTTAATAATGTTGATCTTGTTGAGACAAAGCTTGTGGATCGTAAAGGTGTTAAAATGAATAATTTTACCGTCAGTACCAGGGTCAACTATGCCGGTAAAATTGAGATTAAGAAGCCCAAAGAAAAAAAGAAAAAAAGAAAGGCTTAGTAATTAGCTAAAAAATATAGAAAGTTCGCTTATGAACCCTTTAGTTGAAAATTTTCTTGAGCGTCCGCGCAGCCACCAGATCGGATTCTGGGTTGGTTCACTTTTGCTGGCCTCTTTTATATTCTGGCAGTATTTTTATTCTTCCAAATTAGAAGAATATCGAAAGCTGTCTGACAAGATTGAAGAATTAAATAACAATATAGCGCACGAAAAGCGGCTGGCCAGATCGCTGCCGCGGGTTAAAGAAGAAGTTAAGGAACTTAACCTTAAGCTTAAAATGGCCCTGGCCGAACTCCCGGATAAGCGTGAAATCCCTGACCTGTTAACCTCTATTTCAAACCTGGCGCGTGATGCCGGACTGGAAATTATTTATTTTAAGCCCAAAGGGGAGAACCTAAAGGACTTTTATGCTGAAGTGCCTGTCTCAATGTCAGTACGCGGCACATATCATCAGGTGGCTACATTTTTTGATGAGGTTGGCAATTTGCCGCGCATTGTTAATATCAAGTTGGTTGAAATGAAAAATCCGCGAAAAAGTGATGACAGAATCAGAATCACAACGGATTGTGTAGCGACCACATTCAGATATCTGGACGAATCTGAACGTGTTGTGAAGAAAAAGAAGGGAAGAAGAAGACGTAGACGATAAGAGGATAAAACGGCGTCTCTTTTTTAATCTCGAATTAAGCCTGTCTGCTATATTGAATTGTTCGTAGTAAGTAGAACCATAATCAGTGGGTATTTGTTACCTGGTTTTTTGCTGTAAAGCGAATTGCTTAGCTGCTTTCATGTACTATCAAATCAGCATTTGCTTATTGTGGCTTAGCAGGAATGCTGTCAGAGCAGGGGGTTATAAAAATTTTATTGTTGACAGTATAAGCCAATGAATTTATTTGATGAGATACTTTGAAGAATTGCATCTTTTGTGTAGATTCTAACTTGAAGGCAGTTGGGGATGTAGGCTTAAGTTGTGAGGTGTGGCCTAATCCTGTTTGTGTTTGGAAAGCCGGGCTGTGGTTGCAGCAAAAAAGTTATTGATGCGACGGGGGAGCGAAGTGCTTTTATTGCGGCTGTTAAGTTTTAAATTTTTATTCGGTGCAGTGCTGATGACTACACCTTCTTCTTTTAGCTCGTTTTAAGGGAGATATCTGATGAACGTTACCGCAAATATCAGGCGGGGAGCCGGGATTGTTTTTTTACTGGCGCTGATTGTGACGAGTGCTGGCTGTGCGAAGACAACTTCATCAGCTGCTGTTGATAAGGCAACGACACAGGTTGATACAAATGTAGCACTGGCGGAACCCATTGCGGCGGGTCCCCAAGTTGAGCCTGTTGCCGATATTCAACAAAACAGTAAGGTTGAGCAGGCCGGCATGATTATTCATTCGCGCCTGGTAAGTGCTCCCTCCGAAAAAGATATCGGCATTCAGTTAATTGAAGGCGATGTCTTCTCGCGTTTTATTATTGACGCAGATGTGGACCCAGGTGAGTTCTCGGTAATGCGCCTCTCTGCTCCGGATAGGCTGGTCATAGACTTAATGAATCGTACTGGCGGTGTAAACCGCACTTATCAGACCGAGGATTCCAGTCTTGTAAGGGATGTCAGAACAGGGGCACACAGCGACAAAAGTCGACTGGTGTTTGATATCCGTGACGGGGTTTCGGTTGAGCACCATGTGGATCAGAACAATGGTAATTTAATTGTCACCTTCGCTCCACCGGAGTTTATGCAGATTGCTCTCAGTACTGCTTCAATGAAGCCTGCAGCAAAGGGGCGCGCAGCGCTTTCGCCATCAGCAGTTAGTAATACAGAAGCTAGTGATACAGAAACCCAAGCTATAGAACCATTCTCTTCCCCTGCCGGGGATATAAAAAGCAATTTAGCTAAGCCGTTGGTTGAAGGTGATGCCAGCGAGCGGCAGATACAGCAGCAGCAGGAGGGGGCCGCAGATTATTTAGCCCGTGCAGATGCAAATTCATCGTCTGATGAAGAGGATCAGCACGATGAGGATGCTGATGAACACGAGGGTAATGGAGTTCACGCAAGCGGCGCTGCCGATAGGCCGCAGGTGGTAGGTCTTTCACTTGAGCCAGATATCAATGGCGGCAATATGCTGGTAGCTGAAATGAATGCTGCCGGTTTTTTTACTCTTAAAAAGACTGCCCCATCCGAGTATGTCTTGAGGCTTGAAAATGCTGCAGTTGCACCGCAGGCTAACCGTACGATCCTGGCTCCCCCTGAAAGCGGTGCAATAAGGTCGGTGCGACCGGTAACTGAGGGAAGCGACACCTTGCTCAGAATTTTTGCAAAGCCCGGAACAAGTCTTACAGCGCGTTCGCAAAACGGTAAGATTATAGTCGCAGCGAATAATTCTCCGGATCAGAATGATATAAGGGCGCAGCTCTCTGATGACGAGAAGGGTAATGCTAATGGAGAAGACGACGATATATCAGCATTACTTGAGGAGACCCCCAAGTATACCGGCAGGCTGATATCACTGGATCTTCAGGATACTGATATTGATAACGCCCTTAGAATTATTGCCGAAGTATCCAATCTTAACATTATTGCAAGTGATGATGTTACCGGTAAGGTTACTCTTCGGCTAATTGATGTGCCATGGGATCAGGCGCTGGACGTAATTCTTAAGACTAATGGTCTGGATAAAGTTCAGGAGCTTAACGTTATTCGGGTTGCACCTGTAGAGAAACTGCGCGAGGAACGGGAGGCTTTAAAGCAGGCACGTGAAGCTGAGGAGGAGCTTGAGCCGCTTCAGGTGCGTTACATGAGAATAAGCTATGCCCGCGCTTCGGAGCTTAAGCCGCTTATTGAGACTGTTTTGACAGAAAGAGGCAGCGTTAGTTACGACGAGCGTACTAATCAGATTATAGTAAAAGACATAATGCGCGGCATTCGGAACGCTGCCCAGCTGGTGGCCAAGCTAGATTTGAGGACTCCGCAGGTACTGCTTGAGACTCAGATTGTTGAGGCCCAGCGCAGTCTTGGGCGTGATCTTGGCTCAGAGCTCGGCTTTCAGCTTGTTCAGTCTCCCGCTACCGGTAATGCAACAAGCTATAACTTTCCTAACAGCATAACTGTTGGTGGAAGTGTTGATCCGGCATCGGGTGGTATTACAGCTTCCAGTTTTCCTGCTGCTATAAGCACAGCAGCCGGATCTGCTGTTAACATTCTGCTGGGCAGTGCCGATGGCACTGGAAGTCTTGATATGCGTCTTTCGGCCCTTGAGAAGGAAGGGCGTATTAGAGTTATTAGTCGGCCCTCCGTTGCAACTACCAACAACCAGGAAGCCATCATTAAGAGTATTGAAAAAATACGCGTAAGAACGCCTAGTGGTGGGCTTTCAGTAGCTACTGGTCAAGGGGCATCAGCTTCCGGGACTAGTGCGACAGCGACAGAGACAATCGAAATTGGTATTACACTTACAGTAACGCCACAGGCATCTCCTGATTACTATGTGCTTCTGGATGTAGACGCGAAGTCCAGTAGTTTTGGTACGCGCGAGGTTGATGGGATTCCGTCGGAAGTTGAAAGAAGCGCTACATCTACAGTGCTTGTTTCAAGCGGACAAACATTTGCTATGGGTGGGATATACAAAATAACAGACCGGGATAATCTTTCGGGAGTCCCGTTCTTTAAGGATATTCCGTTTCTCGGGCATCTCTTCCGGAACAGTAAGGTTGAGAACAGCGATGAGGAGCTAATCTTCTTTATCACCCCGCGGATCATTGAGGGCAGTTTTGATGATGCAGCTATGAAAGTGGCGTCGTAAGAGAATTTAAAGAAAGGAGTTAAAAGAATGAGAACCTTTTTTAAATTAACCAGGAACATCATCCTCGGCTTACTGCTGGCTGTTCTGAGCTTTGGTTGTGGCAGCGCTAGTAACAATCAGGGAGTATCGTTTACTTTTCTGGGATTTTTTACTGAATTTGGTGATTGCGGCGAGTTGCCCTCAAGTGTAGTTGGGATTTCCGCTCCGATCAGCTCATCGTCCGGTATTAGCGAAGTAACTACAGGCAATAGTGAGTCGTTGGGTACGGAGTCTTCAATATCTGCGATCGTCGGATTGCAGAATAATATGGAAACACAGTTTATTCGAACCCAAAGGATGTTTCTGAGTTATTACATAGAGGGGGCCAGCACTCAGCCGCCAGATACAGCTGTAGCTCTTTCAACAATTGTTAATCCAGCTGCAACGACTTCAGACTCTGCTGATACTGGTGGT
Source organism: Candidatus Dadabacteria bacterium (assembly GCA_003696425.1). GTDB lineage: Bacteria > Bdellovibrionota_C > UBA2361 > UBA2361 > J046 > J046. The sequence goes on from RFHI01000030.1 coordinate 14,057, forward strand.
GCTTCTGCATCAGCCTCAGCCGGATCGAGTTTACCCGGAACTTTCAGTAATTTTTGTAACCGATCCTTTGCTCAGGTGCCGGTTGTTCCCGCAGAGATCAGAACCTGGCTGAATCTCAACAGAAACTCTCTACCGGAGCTTCCTTTTACAATGGTAGTAACTGCGTATGTTACCGGGCTAACGTCAGCGGGCGATCGCCTTGATTCCAATCCGGTTGAGCTGTTTATACATGTTACAGTTGATAATGATATAGCACCTACATCAAGTAGTGCTGACAACAATACAACAACAAATTGACGTGATTAATAGGTTTGAGTGTAGATTGGCTGTTAGGCATATAGGATTTTAAATTACAGGAATAAAATTATGTTTACAGAAATCAAATATCGAAAAAGCGCCTTGCTGTTGGGCCTTGTAGCACTTGTGTTTGTTATCGCAGGATGCGTTGGTAATACAAGTGGCGGGGAAGAAGGTGATAAAAGCTTTGCCGGCACCCAGTTTGTAGCTACTGATGCTGCGGCAGGAGCTATTGCGCTGGCTGTAACTTCTACAAGACTGTCTGTGGGAGCGACAACTGGTTTTACGGTAACAGTTACAGATGCTAATGGTGCAACTGTTCCGAATGTGCAGATTAGCTGTGATACTGAAGAGGGGCTGGCGTTAATTGAGCCGACTACCGGAGAGGAGATGACTGGTGGGTTTGGCACAATGAGTGGCGTTGTGGGATGTGAGGCTCCAGGAAGTTTCCAGATTGGTTGCAGGCTGCCGATCGGTGGTAATAAGCGCAAATTTCAGCGAATAGTTTGTGAAGGACCGGTGCCATCTGGCTTTACCGGATTTAGCGGTGCTGGTGGTGGTGGACTTGGCGGCGGTTCGTTTGTTAGTGAAGATGGTGGCGCTGGTGGTACTGATACGTCTGGCTTTTCAATTCAGTCCGTTAAGGTGGCTGATGATGGAAATTTATCCGGTGACGGCAGTTTTGAGATTGATACATCTCAGGGCACCTGTGGCACGCCTCCGGATACTACGTCAGAACCGTTTTTTGACTCATTTTTAGTTGTAAAGGTGCTTAATAACCTTACCTCTGAGGTAAGATGTAACTCCCTTACTTACACGATCCCAAACTCTGGTATTTCAGGTTTTTCAACCAGCAGTAGCATTTCCTTTGTAGGCGTTGCGGACGCTAACGGTAGCGAAGCGACTTTTGTAGTTCATTTTATGGATGCCAATAGTGGAGGCAAGCTTCCAGTTGGGGCTTCGTCAAATATCGGTTCGATTGGATTCAGAAATGTTTCTGTTCGGCTTTCCTGTAAGACTGATCTTGAAAGTTTTTCGGTCAGTAAGAGTGTCAGCTTAAGTTTTGATAATTACAGTAGATGCACCTCCTAGATTAAGCTGAATAGATACAATTTACAAAAAGAGACCTGCCTGTTGGCGGGTCTTTTTGTATTTAGAACTAGATTTTTTGTGTGCTAAACAATCATTGGGAGGATTTAACAATGGCGCTTGATGAAAACCAGTTTAAGGAACTTCTTAAAGAAGATCCGGGGAATGCAGAGTTTGCAGAGTTTTCTGATTATTTGCGCCGCAAGAAACGTTTCCTGGAGGCCTTTGATGTTTGTTTTGCCGGACTTTCAGCTAACCCGTCGTGCGATCATGGGCGACTGGTTTTAGCCAGAACTTTTTATGATTGCGGATATTACTGGTTTGCTGTTCGTGAGCTTAAAATGCTTCAAGAAAAGCACCCTTTTAATAAATCGATTAAGCGTCTTTTAAAATATCTTACTGGTAGTGAAGTTGTTAATGAGAGCAGCCCTGAAGCAAGCCCTTCCCAATCTGCCGCAGAGAGCGAGGATACTGTAGCTGAAGCTGAGTTTGATTTTGAAGATTTGGATTTAATTGAGGAAGAAGAACAGGATAAGTGAATAAAGGGCTATGTTCTTAAGAAGGTTTGAATAAGGAGCTAGACAGTCAGCTCAAGCCTTGTGGGGAATAAAATTTGTGAGCGTGGATAGTTGTAGAAACACATAACGTGTACGTCACGTTAAAGTAATGCATCGTATAAGTCGGGCGCTAATTAAATTACGAACTTTTCCCGGGGGCTATTATCTCTGTAAACTTAAATGAGCAAAATGAGTGATGTATCGCGACACGGCGAGCCCACACGTACTTATTTGATATTATTGGTATTATTACCGAAGAAGGCTGGTTCTGCCTGTGTGGAGTTAATTCCGGCTCTATGGCAAAATTGGCGGTAATTTGAAATTTTTTTGAATTGGTGGAGAAAAAACCGCTTAAATTTGTGAGTGTCTGAATATGGATATTGAGCAGCTTGAACAGATTATAAATATTCTTAAGGCCAATGATGTTACTGAGTTTGAGCTTCAGCAGGATGGGACTCATATTAAACTTTCAAGGGCCTCAAAGGTAAAGCTGGTTTCCCAGGACTCTACACAGCTAACCGTTGAACCGGCGGTGAGTGGAACGGTCAACGGTGGAATAGCTTCTGCGTCACAGGGGGAAGTAAAGCAGGATTATGCGGACCTTACCCCGGTTACTTCTCCAATTGTTGGAACATTTTATCGCAAACCTGCTCCTGACGCCGAACCTTTTGTAAACGTAGGCGATCACGTAAAAGAGGGCCAGACGCTTTGTATTGTAGAAGCTATGAAGCTGATGAATGAGATCCCTGCTCCCTGTGATGGTAAGATTGAGAAGATTCTTTTAAGCGACGGACAGGTTGTAGAGTATGGTGAAACGCTCTTTCTGATAGATCCGGCAGGCTGAATAACTTAATAAGTTAAAGTAATGAATAAAAAACCGCCATTTAAAAAGGTTTTAATAGCCAATCGTGGGGAGATAGCTGTACGTATTATTCGCGCCTGCCATGAGCTGGGCATTCGTACGGTTGCAGTACACTCAACTGCTGATGAGCAAGCTTTACACGTTAAGCTGGCCTCTGAAAGTGTATGTATTGGTCCCGCTTTAGCAAAAGACAGTTATCTGAGTATTGCTGCAATAATGTCGGCTGCAGTTGCAACTGGAGCAGATGCTATTCATCCCGGTTACGGGTTTTTAAGCGAGAATCCGGCATTTGCTGAAATATGTGGTAGTTGCGGGATAACTTTTATTGGGCCTTCCGTAAAAAATATGCGTGTTATGGGGGATAAAGCCCGTGCCAGGCGTGCCGCTGAGAAGGCCGGCGTACCTACTATTCCAGGCAATAGTACAGGTTTTTTAAAAGCAGAAGATGCCTTAAAAGTGGCCAGAAAAGCAGGGTTTCCAGTGTTACTTAAAGCCTGTGCTGGCGGCGGTGGCCGCGGCATGAAGGTTGTAAATAGTGAGGATGAGTTTGTTACTACATTTGCCACGGCTCAGCGCGAGGTGGAGGCAGCTTTCGGTGATGGTAACCTGCTGGTTGAAAAGTATTTACCAGAGGTTAGACATGTAGAGGTGCAGGTTGCCGGTGACCGCATGAAGAATGTTATACATTTGGGAGTGCGTGACTGTTCTATACAGCGTCGCTATCAGAAACTTATAGAAGAAGCTCTCTCTCCGGGTTTGCCTGCAAAACTTCAGGATAAGATGCAGCAGGCAGCTGTAGAGCTTGCACGTTCGGTAAACTACACCAGCGTTGGTACTGTAGAGTTTTTGGTGGATCTGAGTGCAGGCAAGTTCTATTTTATTGAGATGAACACCCGTCTGCAGGTGGAGCACCCGGTCACGGAGATGCTTACCGATACTGATCTGGTCACAGAGCAAATTCGATTAGCTGCCGGGCAGGAACTTTCTCTTCAGCAGCGGGATATAGAGATGAAAGGCCATGTAATTGAAGCAAGAATTAATGCTGAGAACCCGCAAACTATGATTCCTTCGCCTGGTTTGGTAGAGAGTTATCATCCACCGGGTGGGCACGGAGTCAGGGTTGATTCTGCAATTTACAGTGGCTATACCGTTCAGCCCTACTATGATTCGCTGATAGCGAAGCTTATAGTGAAGGGCCGTGATCGTGAGACCTGTATTAAAAAAATGCTGGTGGCTTTGGATGAGTATATTATTACCGGAATTGAAACCAATATCGATATGCATCGTAAAATTTTAAATCACCCTGATTTTAGAAACGGCACTTTCCATACGAAATTTATGGATAACGTCAATTTGTTTGAAGAGGATAAGCAATGGTCTGTTACCGAAGAGCGCTCTGCGGTTTGATACTTTTGGTATGTTGTTTAAGCATTTCTGCTTCTGCCGAAGAAGAAAAAAAGCTTCCAAAGCTGGAGATTCCGAATGCAGAGTATGATTTTGGTTCGGTTAGCCAGGGTACTGTAGTATCACATGACTTTTTAATCAAAAATAAAGGCAATGCGCCTTTGGTAATTCAACGAATTGTGCCGGCCTGTGGTTGTACCGCCAGTACGCTTGAGAAGAACAGGGTTGCGCCGGGAGAAGAGACTGTTGTGCACGTTGAGTTTGATACAAGTGGTTTTTCTGGAGAGAAATATAAGACCGTTAGATTGTATTCTAATGATTTTGATCAACCCTCGGCGCTGTTAGCTTTAAAAGGAGTTGTTGAACCTGACGTTATAGTTGAGCCTCGTCGAGTCTATTTTGGTGAGGTTGTAAAAGGAGTAACTCCGGCGGATCTGTCGCGGATTGTGGTTGTTAAAGTAAGGAAGGGTTCTGGAGCAAAGATAACGTCTGTTAGCACTTTTTCCGATGTGTTGAATGTCGAGGAGCTTTTCAGCTCACCGAGCGAGAAGAGGCTCAAAATTAGTCTCTCTGATACAGTCCGGCTGGGTGAGCTAAGAGATCGGGTGATAGTCGGGATAAAAGGAAGTAGGATTAACAGCATAAATATACCTGTTTTTGCATCAGTTAAGGGGCCGATTCGGCTAAGGCCTGCAACGGTTTCTTTTGGGATACTGGATGGGAAAGAGAAAATTAGCAGACAGGTTAAGCTGGAAAACAGAGGGAAAAATCTAATAACTGTTAAAAAAATTGTAAGCAGCAATCCGGCTGTAACTGCCAACTTCAGTGAGATAAAAAAGGGCCGGTTGTATGTAATTAATATCAGCGTTGATCCGGCTGCTGTTAAGGAAGATTTAAGGGCTTCTTTGAATATTCTGACCGATAGCCCGGAGGAAAAGCCCCTCTCTTTAAGTGTGTACGGCATTCGCCCGCCGCGACTCTAATATACTGTTATGGCTGTGTTTTTTGCCAGGCTTTAGTGACTTTCAGCTTTAACAGTTAACCTGCTGCCAAGATAGCAGAATTTTCCGATACTATCATAGCTATATTTGAAAGGAGCTGCTAACTCGAAGTAGGATTTTCTGATTAAGATACGGGCCCAAATTTGGTAATGCCAGTTTTTATGACGAGTGTTTTTTACCGTAATCATTGTTTTTGTAAGATGTCGTGTGGCCTGGAGCTTTCTTGTATTAAAGCTGTCCGGCCCGTGCTGGCTCTATTCGTAGTTATAATATTGTTTTTTGAGCCACTTAAGGCTGAGCAGTTAAAAGTTTATGGCATACAACTTAACGTTGATCAAATATTAAGCGTCGATCAAAACAGCCTAAAAGTAGTTGTTGGTTCACATAGCAGGTTGATCCGTAAAGACTCACTTGAAGCATATGTTGCAGGTTTATAT
>RFHI01000031.1 GCA_003696425.1 Candidatus Dadabacteria bacterium
CAGCCGCTACGGCAATGCCGTTTATAAAGTTACTGTACTGGGGCAGTCTGCTCATTCGGCAAACAGTCCTGATACTGGCAGAAACGCAATTGTGCTGATGTCCAGGATTATAAGTAATTTAACGGAAGCTAATACACCGAGTGCGATTATTACCCCTGGAATTATTTCAGGCGGAACCTCGGTAAATACTGTTCCTGAAAGGGCAGAAGTGGATTTTGATATAAGAGCACTCAGTGAAGATGATTTTAAAGATATTGATAAAAGATTTACGGAGATAGTTCATCGCTACAGTAGCGGTGGTTACAGGGTCGAAGTGAGCTGCGAAAGTAAAAACCCGCCCTTTAAGAAAAGTGATACTAGCTTAGAGTTGTTTAAACAATTAAACCGCTCTGCTTCAACAGCAGGCAGCTCCTTTAATTTAAATACTGAAGCGCTTCGGGGTGGGAGTGATGCCAATATAATCTCAGCCTGCGGAGTGCCGACCCTTGACGGTCTTGGGCCGTATGGAGAGGGGGCTCACACTCACGAAGAATTTGTATTTATTCCTTCAATTCAAGAGAAGGTAATGAGCGTTAGCCTCTTTCTTGCTAACCACCTGAAATTATAGATTAACCAGAACTAATTGACATAGCTGCAGCGACAAGATATAATTCGACATATGGCGAAATATAAAAATAATATGCATTCTCTGGTGTCAATTTTTAAGGCGCTTGGAGACTTAAACCGTCTCAGAATTGTTAGTGTGCTTGGAGGAGGCGAGCTGTGTGTCTGCCAGATAACCGAGCTTTTAAAGCTTGCTCCTTCGACAGTCTCAAAACATATGTCGGTTCTAAGACAGGCCGCGCTTGTAGAGAGCAGAAAAGAGGGCCGCTGGATATATTACAAACTTGCCACTTCAGAGAACAGTCAACCGGCAGCGCAAGTTAGAGAGTTAATTCAAAAGCTGTTACAGGATGATCAGCAGGCAAACAGCGATCTTAACGAGGTTAAAAAAATCTTAAAATGTAATCCGGAAGATTTATGCAGAAAACAGGTTCAAAAATAAAAATCCTTTTTTTGTGTACCGGAAATTCCTGCCGCAGCCAGATGGCCGAAGGCTGGGCTAAGCATTTAAAGTCCGATCTGATTGAAGCGCATTCAGCCGGAATCGAAGCACACGGATTAAACCCTTATGCCGTAAAAGTAATGGCCGAAGCCGGAGTGGATATATCCCATCAGAAATCAAAGCTTCTCGATGATTTAAAAGATATCGAGTTTGACTGTGTAATTACCCTTTGCGGAGATGCCAGTGAACACTGCCCTGTTTTTCCTGGTAGTGCCAGGGTGCTGCATAAAGGCTTTGACGACCCACCGCGGCTGGCCAGAGAGCTGGCTCAAAAAGGTGTTCCGGAGGAAGAGCAGCTTGAGTGTTACAGGACGGTAAGAGATCAGATTAAAGAGTTTGTAAAAACTTTGCCAGGGTCTTTGCCGTAGTAGTTGGATGTTGGCACAGAAAAAATTGCGTGAGGTTCACTATGGATAGCGGTAATTGCAGCAGTGATGAACGCAAAATTACCAGTGTTTTTGAGCGCTACCTGACTCTCTGGGTGGCAGCCTGTATTGTAGCCGGAATTATCGTTGGAAAGCTTGCTCCCGGCCTTGCCCGTACTCTCGACAGTATGTCAATCAGTGTAAACGGTGCTCCGGTTGTTTCAATTCCAATTGCAGTCTGCCTCTTTTTTATGATGTATCCGATTATGGTGAAGATTGACTTTGCCAGTGTGGTTAAGGCTGGAAAGAGTGGAAAGCCTGTGCTGTTAACTCTGTTTCTTAACTGGTGTATTAAACCTTTTACCATGTACGCCATAGCGTATGTTTTTTTGGGTGTGCTCTTTAAGGGGTTTATCGGTGCTGATGCGGTCGACCTGGTAAAGATGCCCTTTGGACTCGATCTTCCAGTTGGGGCGCATCACGGTGCCGGAACAGTTGTCCTGCATGATGGGGTGAAAATGCTCTCTGTGCCGCTCTGGAGGAGTTACTTTGCCGGCTGCATTCTGCTGGGCATAGCACCGTGTACGGCAATGGTGCTGGTGTGGGGGTACCTGGCCCGCGGTAACGACGGGCTTACGCTGGTAATGGTGGCAATCAATTCTCTTACCATGCTGGTGCTTTATGGATTGCTGGGCGGTTTTTTACTCGGTGTTGGCAGGCTTCCGGTTCCGTGGCAGGCTCTGCTGCTTTCAATAAGTATTTATGTAGCCCTACCCCTGGTTGCAGGGTATCTCTCCAGGCGCTGGATTATAAGTGCTAAAGGCGAGCAGTGGTTCAAGGAGAAGTTTTTGCACCTGCTTACTCCCGTGACCATAACTGCGCTGCTGGTTACGCTGGTATTGCTGTTTTCTTTTAAGGGAGATGTAATCCTGGGAAATCCGCTTACAATTGTGTGGATTGCCATACCTCTTTTTATTCAGACAGTTTTTATATTTTCATTTGGATACTGGCTGGCACGATTTTTAAGGCTAAGTTACGAAGACGCTGCTCCGGCTGCCATGATTGGGGCTTCAAACCACTTTGAAGTTGCTATTGCTACAGCAGTTATGCTGTTTGGGCTTTCATCAGGCGCTGCGCTTGCTACTGTGGTGGGAGTTCTAATAGAGGTTCCTGTTATGCTGATGCTGGTAAAAATCTGCTTAAAAACCAGGGGGGCTTTTCAACAGGCAGGTTGACGATTTAAAGCTGCCAGCAAAAAAACCCTTCTGCTTGCCATGGCTCAGTTGTTTTGTGCTGTAATCACGCAGCCCCAAACTGGTAATCCTTAAACACCTCTTCAGCATCGGGTAGCAGGTAGGTTCCGTCGGGCGCTTTTTTGCTGGTTTCTTTTAACCGGTAAACGTAGTGCCCACAGGTGTAGCAATTGCCCTTACTGAAGTGATAGCAGAGACACATCTTATCAGTAACCGGATTGCTGGAGCCATTGGCCTGAGCTTTCCAGTAGGCATCAATGTAAGGACACTTACCATCGTTGCTGAGGTTGTAACCGAAGGCTTCACACTGGGGCCTGATTGTCGAATTCAGGCAGGGGCTGTTCTTAAGCATCCGGATCGGGTAGCCGGTTGGTGAGGTTTGGCTCACTATTACATCTTCCTCGCGGGCCTTAAAATACTTCTGCTTTGCATCGTAAGGCAAACCGGATTCTTTTGTAACAGTAAAGCGCGTAGCTACCTGAACAGCAGATGCTCCTGATTTTAAAAACTCAACGGCATCTTTACCGGAAAAGATTCCACCGGCCGGAATTACCGGAATTTTTAATTCCTGCGATTTTAAAAACTCCAGAACTTCTTCAACAATTTTTTTTAGTGAAAACTTTTTCCAGTCAGCACCAAAACCGAGGTGCCCGCCGGCCAGCGGGCCTTCCACAATTATATAGTCAGGAAGTCTGCCGGCGCGTGATGCGCTTCTTAAGAAGATCTTTAATGCACGCACGCTTGAGACAATTATTCCAATCATTGCGTCTTTAAGGCGTTTATGGTCAGAGATAAGCCTCATACTGTGGGTATGAAGACCGGCAGAGAGGGTAATGCCGTCAATCCCCGCATCAAGCGCAGCCCTAAGACGCGTTGCCAGAGTGCCAAGCGCATCAGCCATATTCAGCTTTTCCATTACGTTAAGAAATATTGCGCCGCTGCCCTCTTTTTTCTGCATGGCTTTTTCAACCAGAGTTCTTTGCGCCTGATAGAGATGTTCAAGATTAAATTTTACGTTTTTTTTATCAGTACTGTCTTTGTACTCACGGTTTTCTTTTTCCTTGTACTGAGTAAAGTGGGTGCGGTAGCGCTTGTCGCACACAAACGGTGACATTGCATCAGAGATGTGACCTATTCCACCCAGGCGGCAGGCTACGGCGGCAAGCTCCGGTGTGGAAATATCAACACCCATTCCGCCTATAACAATTGGAACGAACTCGTGGCCTGAAATCTTAAAGCGGTAATTATCAACTACGTCCATTGATTCTCCTGCTACTAAAATAAAAATACGGAACTAGAGTAGCAGATAAATTATTTTCAGAAACGCCTAATGGGAAATTTTTCAGTAAAATGATCACTTTTTGTCACTTAAATGTCATGACATTTAAGTAATGTATAGTTGAATATCCAATTCATAAATAAACCCATTAATAATTTCAGAATATTATTGCATGCTGCCATTAGAGCCGTCGCTTTACTGCACTGGCAGACGGGGGGCGCTGACGTTAAGCTGAAAGTACCTGTTAAAAGTTTCTCCTGGAGCTTGAAAATGAAAAAAGCAATACGGACCCCCGGCTATGATTTAAACGAACGGCCCTTTATGGTCATCTGGGAAACTACACGTGCCTGCGACCTGGCCTGTAAGCACTGCCGGGCTGAATCGATGCCCAATCCTCACCCTAACGCTCTTAATACTGATGAAGCCAAAAAACTTCTAAGTGACGTGGTGGCTTTTGGAAATCCGCGGCCTATATTTATTTTTACCGGCGGAGATCCCTTTAAACGTGAAGATCTCTTTGAGCTTATTGATTACGGTCAGAGCAAGAAAATGGTTATGGCGCTTTCGCCATCTGCTACACCGCTGCTCAGTTACGACAATCTTAAACGTGCGAAAGAATCGGGAGTGAAGGCCATTTCACTCAGTCTTGATGGCTCTACGCCGGAGCTGCACGACAGCTTTCGCGGGGTAAACGGCTCTTACGACTTAACTATTCGCGGCTGGAAGTACGCCCGTGAGCTTGGACTTAAGCTTCAGGTTAATACTACTGTTACCCGTTATAATTTGTACGATCTTCCTGACCTTTTCAGGATACTGCACGACCTGGGCGCCATGACCTGGAGTGTGTTTTTTCTGGTGCCGGTTGGGCGGGGTGAGCTTGGCGATGAAGTCTCAGCGGATGATTTTGAAGCCGTAATGCACTTTCTCTATGACTGTTCCAAATACATAAGCGTTAAAACTACCGAGGGGCATCATTACAAACGTGTCGTTATTGAACGTGGAATAACTGACAGGCTAGGTAAAGATCCCTATGAAACTTACGGACTTTCGGATGTTTATTTAAAACTTAAAGAGGGTCTCTTAAGACATACGCAGGAGCTGCAGATTAAACCGCGCGATGTAACAAAACGGCTCCCGCTTCATATTAATGCCGGAAACGGATTTATTTTCATCTCGCATCTTGGGGATGTTTACCCGAGTGGTTTTATGCCTTCCAAGGCCGGAAACGTGCGTGAACAGTCACTGGTAGAGATTTACAGGGAATCACCGCTTTTAAAAACACTGCGAAATCCTGCCATGCTGAGAGGTCGCTGTGGACAGTGCGAATTTAAAATGCTCTGCGGCGGCTCACGTTCAAGAGCTTATGCTGTTACAAATGACCCCTGTGCTGAAGAACCTTATTGCACTTATGTGCCCGGTAGCTTCCCTTATAAAGAGGAGCTTGGCCAGGCGCTCAGTGCTCATTAAAAGCCCCGTCAGTAAACAGTGTAAGTAATTCCGTGGCCTGAAGCCGTGGAGGGGCAGTTGATAGTTATAGTACAGCCGGCAGAGCCGGCTGTAATCATTTTTACCCGCAGCCGCCCTGCGCCCCACAGTTAAGACACACGTAGCATCCTGCCTGACGGACCATCAGACTTGAGCCGCAGTTGGTGCATGGCGGTGCATCTTCTGAGTTCTGGAATGTAGAAGCCAGAAGATTTATGTTCGCTTTGCCGTTTTTAGGCTTTAGAGCGTGGCCGTTTTTGCCATTGTGGCTGGTTTGAGCTGCAGTCTCAGCTGCTTTTTCCACAGTCAGGGTTTTTTCTTCGTTACCGTCAGGTTTGCTGTTTCTTGCTTCACCAAGGCCGAGCTCAGCGCGATCTTCAGGAGTTAAAAACTTAAGCCCAAGCCACCTGAAGACATAATCAATAATTGATTTTGCCATTGGCAGCTCAGGATTGCCGGTAAAGCCTGAAGGCTCAAATCGCATGTGCGAAAATTTTCTGACCAGTGCTTTAAGTGGTACGCCATACTGCAGCGCTATTGAAATAGCCGTAGCAAAGGCGTCCATTATACCGGAGAGGGTTGAACCTTCCTTGGCTACAAGCAGGAAAATTTCTCCCGGCCTCCCATCTTCATATAACCCCACGGTTATATAACCTTCAAGACCGCCAACACTGAACTTGTGCGTTATGGCCTGACGCTCATCCGGAAGGTGTCTTCTTACAGGCGCCATAGTAGTACCCTTTGCGTCTTTACCGGTTGCAAGAGGCTGGGTCCTCTTTGAGCCGTCTCTGTAAAGAGCTACTGCTTTAAGACCCATCTTCCAGGCTGACAGGTATATGTCCATGATTTGATCAACCGTAGTCTCCTTTGGCAGGTTGACGGTCTTAGAGATTGCGCCCGATATAAACGGCTGGGTGGCCGCCATCATTTTAAGGTGGCCCTCGTATCCTATGCAGCGCGTTCCGTTAGCAGGTTTAAATGCACAATCAAAGACAGGCAGATGCTGATCCTCAAGTTGTGGTGCGCCTTCAATAGTGCCGTTCTTATCTATGTAATCTACAATCTCAGCAATAGCTTCGCTGCTATAGTTAAGAGCCCTTAGAGCACGTTCGACGCTGTGGTTTACCAGCTTAAGCATGCCGCCATCCGAGAGCTTCTTATATTTAACAAGTGCTATGTCAGGCTCTATCCCGGTAGTATCACAATCCATCATAAACGAGATTGTTCCCGTGGGGGCAAGAACCGTAGTCTGCGAATTGCGGTAACCGAATTTTTCACCAAGAGCGATAACCTCATTCCAGGTTGCCTGGGCGGCTTCTACCAGGTCAGCAGGAACACTGCCGGACTTAAGTTTCTCTGCATGCGATCTGTGTTTTTTCATTACGGTGAGCATTGCCTCTTTGTTCTTGGAATACTCTTCAAAAGTTCCGAGCGTAGAAGCAAGTTCGGCACTGGTCTTATATGCCTGTCCGGTCATCAGGGCAGTAAGCACTGCAGCCCACTCTCTTCCGGCATCCGAGTCATAGGGGACTCCCAGGCACATCAGGGTAGCTCCAAGGTTGGCGTATCCGAGACCGAGCTGACGGAAGCGGTGTGAGTTTTTCCCGATCTCTTCAGTCGGATAGCGGGCGTTATCAATAAGGATATCCTGGGCAGTAAGCATTATATCCACTGCATGCAGGTACTTATCAAGCTGGAACTCTCCCTCTTCAGTAAAGAATTTAAGCAGATTAAGGCTTGCGAGATTGCATGCAGAGTTGTCAACGTGCATATATTCGCTGCATGGATTGCTGGCATTTATTCTTCCGGAGTTAGGACAGGTGTGCCAGTCGTTAATTGCAGTATCAAACTGAAGACCCGGGTCTCCACAGATATATGTTCCTTCAGCTATTTTACGCAGGACATCTCTTGCGTTTAACGTTTCACAGGGCTTTCCGGTAGTAACTTCAATAGTTGAGTACTCAGCGCCACGCTCGGCCGCACGCATAAACTCGTCGGTTACACGTACGCTTAAATTTGCATTTTGAAAACTTACAGAGTCATAAGCGCCCCCTTCAACTGAAAAACCGGCATCGTAACCCTGCTCAATCAGTGCCCAGGCTTTTTTCTCTTCTTTCTGCTTGCATTCTATAAACTCAACAATGTCGGGGTGAGTTGCATTAAGAATCTGCATTTTAGCTGCGCGACGGGTTTTTCCGCCGCTTTTGATGATTCCAGCCCAGGCATCGTATCCGCGCATAAAAGATACTGGTCCAGATGGTACGCCGCCGCCTTTAAGCTTTTCGCGGCTTGAGCGGATAGATGAAAGATTGCTGCCAGTGCCGGAGCCGTATTTAAAAAGCTTTGCTTCTGTTTCCTGAAGTTTCAACAGTGAGTCAAGCGTATCATCAACAGATACTATGAAACAGGCGCTGCACTGCGGGTGTTTTTCCACGCCTACGTTGAACCATACGGGGGAATTAAAAGCAGCATACTGGTTTAACAGGAGATAGGTCAGCTCGTCGTGAAAGGCTTCAGCTGAATCCTTATCTTTAAAGTATCCATCCTTAACGCCCCATTGACTGATTGTATCAGTTACCCTTGAAATCAGTGAGCGTACACTCTTTTCACGATCTTTAGTGCCTTTACCACCTCGAAAGTATTTTGACGCGACAACATTTATAGCGGTTTGGCTCCAGCTTTTAGGACACTCAATATCGTTAGCTTCAAAAATGACGTTGCCGCTGTCATCTGTAATTGCAACTTTACGCTTCTCCCATTTAACAGACTGATAAGGGGAAACTCCTTTACGGGTAAAGAGACGCTTAATTTCACGGCCAGAACTGTCTGAAACAGAGTCATTCAGGGGGGTGCTGTGAAGGTCGGCTGCCAGCGGTTGTGCATCTCTCATGATTTATTTTCTCCTTTAAAAAGCCTTAAAACGGAAATAAATAAAAAACACCCGACTACTACATATTGTGGGCACTCTGCGTTGATAGCACAATATATTGTGCATATGTCAAGGGGAGATATTTTTCGAGGTAATGCAGGAGCTTGCATGATAATCCATAATTTTTAGTAATTTAATCAAAATTAACTTTGGTATAGGGCCACCTAACTGTAGCTTGTTCTCTGGCATTTGCATCATGTAAGTTTGAGTATTTTTGATTTATTAAAGTATTGGGCTAATGTAGGCAGGAAAAGGCTTTATTTTAGAAAAACAGCAGGGACATATGAGTCGCTACGAATACGATCTGGTTGTTATTGGGAGTGGTCCCGGCGGGCAGCGTGCCGCTATTCAGGCCGGAAAGCTCGGGAAGAGAGTCCTCTTAGTTGATCTGAACCCACAGGTTGGCGGTGTTTGCCTGCATGACGGTACTATTCCAAGTAAATCATTTAGAGAGGCCATCCTTCATCTAACCGGTTACCGTTTGCGTGAACGTTACGGCAAGGCCTATCGGATTAAACACAAAATAGTAATGGAAGATCTCCTGGCCTGGTCAGAAGGGATTGTGCATGAAATTGAGCAAACTCTTCGTTCGCAGCTTTTGAGAAATAATGTTGAAATTATGTGCGGTCATGGCATGTTGCTTAACGAGCACAGTGTCAAGATTCTGCACCGCAACATGGAAGAAACTGTAACAGCAGAATTCATTGTTCTGGCTACCGGAACCCGTCCACGTCACCCGGAAGGTTTTGACTTTGATAATGAAGTTGTGCTGGACAGTAACGGTATACTGTATATGGATCATTTGCCACAGACACTAACTATTGTTGGTGGCGGTGTTATTGGAAGTGAGTACGGCTCAATGTTTGCCACACTTGGACTTAAAGTAACAATTGTTGAGGCCCGCGATGAAATTCTTGGATTCGTTGACCAGGAGATGATTGACGCGCTTTCGTTTTATTTGAGGCAGCAGCGGGCAACTATTCTTACTAAAGAAAAGGTTATTCGTTGTACTAAGTCCAAAGATGGTAGAGCAATCACCTATCTTGAAAGTGGCAAACGCATAGTTAGCGATGTTCTGCTGGTATCAGCCGGTCGAGTTGGTAACACTGACAATTTAGGACTTGAAAATGTGGGACTTAAGGCTGACCAGCGCGGGCTTCTTAAGGTGAATGAACATTATCAGACAGATGTTCCGAATATTTATGCTGTAGGAGACATAATCGGGCATCCTGCTCTGGCTTCAACTGCAATGGAGCAGGGCCGCAGCGCAATGTTACATGCGTTTAATATTGATGAAGAGCACGGAGACGGAATATTTCCGTTTGGGATCTTTACAATCCCGGAAATTGCAATGGTCGGCAAGACTGAGCAGCAACTGAGTGAAGAAAAGGTGCCTTATGACACAGGTATCTGCCGCTTTGAAGAGCTTGAGCGCGGCAGGATTCTGGGTGCTACTCGCGGAATGCTTAAGATAATTTTTGAAAGGCATACCAGGAAGCTGCTAGGGGTGCATATTATGGGTGAAGGCGCAGTTGAGCTTATTCATATTGGTCAGTGCGTGATGTCGTCTGGCGGAAAATTAGATGATCTGGTTCATATGATCTTTAACTATCCTGCACTTTCCCAGGCTTACAAGATCGCTGCGCTTGATGGAATGAACAAGGTCATTGCCGTTCGCGATCTCCCCAGTGATGAAGAAATTTTAAACGGGGCTGAAAAGGGCTAGTAGGCGGCTTTTTAATATACCTTTTTGTAAATATACCCTGCTTTTACACGCGGCTTGCACCGAACGTACTCGTTACTACGAATCCCCCCGCCTCGGTCCACGCTTTTTTTTAGATACTGCTACTACAGTTGTGTTCCGGCTGCCGCGTCCAGGGCGTCTTTTAAATGGTGCACGGCCACCACGGCTATCGCCTCTTCTCTCTCTGTCGCCGTATGAGCGGGGTTTGCCCCCACGATCATCGCGTTCTCTTCCACTGTAGGCTTGACCTCCCTGGCGGCGGGGTCTCCCCGATGAGGGTCGCCGTCCGGAACTTCCCGAACGCCGCGGAGGACGGCTATCCTGGAAGGTGTCACCACCCTGTAAGACGATACAATTCCCCCCCGGGCCGTTATCCCACCACTTTTTGGCAGCATAAGGACGCTCGGCCTTTTTTTCGCTTAAAAAGGGCTCTTCAAGTGGCCCATTATTCCACATCCACTGTGAGGGCCTTAACCTTTCTGTTTCAGACTGCGGGAAAAGCCTGAATGACTGAAAAACCAGCGGCTCCATGCCGGAAGCTTTAACCTGAATAACATATCTTTCCACAATTGTGGATGGTCTTACAGCACTCCAGACAAACTGTTTATCAATTAAAACTGCGAGATCTTTGTCGAGAGATAATAGTTCACCGGTCTTAGCCCAGCGAAAGATATAATCCACCCTGCTCTCGTCAGCCCTGGTTACTGACAAAACCGGCTCTACGAACTTACGCTCGCCCTCCTTCCAGCGTTTCTGCCTCAGTCTTATATTGGTAATTTCACTCATTCTCAGTGTATGCCTATATCATAACAGCAACTGAACTGCGAATAATCCCTTAAACTGACAATCGGTTCTGTGGCGGCTGTAAGGAGGGAATATATAACAATTAAGCTGTCGATTCCAATACGCAAACCATGTTTTATTTACTGCTCGCTGTGGTCGCTGAGCTTTGTCAGCTCTTCAGAAAGTTTGGCCAGAGAAAAGGGTTTTTGAATAAAAGCAGTATCAGGCTCGCCTTTAATCTGCGAATCAAGCCAGGTTCTGGAATCACCCGACATAAACACAGCAGCAAGTTTAGGTGTTCTCTGCTTTAAAAGCCTGTAAAGCTCTATACCGCTTATTCCGGGTAAAAGAATATCACTTACAAGAATATCAGCATGAAAATTTTTCTCATCAATTAGCTTAAGCGCTTCTTCTGAGGATTTAGCGGTAAACACTGCATGACCTTCATCTGAAAGGTATTCCTCAAGTAGCATCTGGATCATTTCATTATCTTCGACTACCAGGATACTGAGAGCTCTGCTTCGAGATAATTCATCAGGTTCCTTAGGATCTGTTTCAGCAGCTTGTGCTTTTGCCGCAGGAAAGTAGCAGCTAAAGGTAGTGCCCTGCCCCGGACGGGAAGTCACACTTATTCTCCCACCGTGTGCTTCAACAATTTCTTTAACTATTGAAAGCCCCAGTCCAGTACCTTTCCCGCTTTGCTTGGTAGTAAAGAACGGCTCAAAAATTTTATCTTGAATACCATCCGGAATACCTTCTCCGTTATCCTGAATTTCCAGAAGGACACACCCGTCACTGTTCCCGTTTTGAAGCGGAGATTTAGCTGTTTCTATCCTGTCAGTAGTAATATTAAGTTTGCCACCTGCAGGCATGGCATCACGGGCGTTAACTGCCAGATTCAATACTACCTGTTGGATTCTTGAGCTGTCAGCATAAATACAGCCGGTTTCGGAAGAGAGGTTCAGAGTAAGCTCGATCTCGCCCAGCAGCATTCTAAGCAGCTCAGAAATTGCCCTGACGCTTTCGTTCAGGTTTATAAGTTTTTTTTCACCCCCATCTTTTCTGCTTAAGCTTAGAAGCTGGCCTGTTATACTTTTTGAGAGAGAGGTTGCCTCTTTTATGTGTCCCAAATAGTCAGCCACCGAGCTGCCAGGCTCTGCATGTTTTAGCGCAAGCTCAGTATATCCCGAGATAGCACCGAGCAGGTTGTTAAAATCATGCGCAACACTGCCGGCTAGAAGGCCGATTGCTTCCAGTTGCTGACTCTGCTTTAGTCTCTTTTCGAGCCGCTTTTGCTCAGTGAGATCTGTTGAGATAATCATTACTGCAACTACTGAGCCATCCGAGTCTGTAAGCGGGTGTATTCTCGACTGCCAGTAAGTATTGCCGACTGAAGACAGCTCTATAACCCGTGGTTTACCAGTTTCAAAAACCTCCTTAATTGCTGCAAGCTCCTTGCGGGCGTCTTCTTTACTTAGATAATCGGCAACATTCGTTCCTATTACGTCTTCAGGTTTAAACTGAGGTAAAGTTCTGCTGATAAATTGGATAGTTCCATCTTCTGTCACCAGCATTACGTAGTCCGGAGAGTTTTCGATCAAGATCCTGAAAATACTCTCTGACTCGAGGAGCTTATGCAGGCTCTTTGTGGCTGGAATAATTAAATCATCTTTCATCTTACTTAATATATCGTTTTCTGACTGCAGGCTGAACAGGATTTTAAATAAACAGTCGGTAGTTTTTCATCAAATCTGACTATAAAAATTAACAGTACGTAAATCACGTACTGTTTTAATAAGTAACTCTCGTCTTATCGATCAAAGGTTATTTTTCAGTTCTGAGTGTACACTGTGTACACTTATTCTCCAGAACATTGACACTATTAAAGCTGTCCGCGTGGCGTCATAGTTTTTAAGTTTTGGCATATCCCCAGGTGGTATCACCCTGAAAACACAAAATATTGTTTTGCCTGTAACTGGTATACCATTTTGATGTGGATTTAAGTACAATTTGGCATTTTGTTAAAGTACGGACATTTAAAGGATAAAAAACGGTCATAGCAGCTTTTTGAAGTGTTCTTAGTTAGAATAAGCATTGAAAGGTGTTTTAATATTAACAGTTAATGAGTCAAATGAATCACAATAAAATCGCAGTAATTGATTTTGGCGGGCAGTATGCCCATCTTATTGCTGCCAAGATTAGAAGGTTAAATGTACTTGCTGAGATTAAACAGCCGGAAGATCCAACTGAAACTTTTAAGGAGTATAAGGGGATAGTTTTTTCAGGAAGTCCTGCGCTTTCATCCTTTGGGGAAGATTCCGATTATAATAAGGAGATTTTTAATCTTGATCTGCCCATTTTAGGCCTGTGCTTTGGACACCAGGAAATTGCCAAGTATTACGGGGGAACCGTGATACACGGAAAGCAGGAGTGGGGCCGGGCAGATTTGCACATTTTAAAGAAGCATCCGCTCTTTGAAGGGCTGGAAGAGGTTGAGCAGGTCTGGATGAGCCATTTTGATTCTGTATCTTCACTTGGACCTGAGTTTGAGGAGCTGGGTTACACAGTGCTGGATGTTAATTCTGAGCCACATCGTTATGCCGCCATAGGTTCAGATAAGCTAAAAAGATACGGATTTCAGTTTCATCCTGAAGTGGATGATTCAATTAACGGTCATGTAATGCTTAAGAATTTTGTCTGTGGCATATGTGGCTGTGAGCCGAGCTGGAACGTTGAGAATTTTCTTGAAGAAAAGTTAAATCAGATTAGGACGCAGGTAGGTGATAATTCAGTTTTTCTTCTGGCATCCGGAGGTGTGGATTCAACTGTTGCTGCTGTTCTTTTGGGCAGAGCACTTGGACCGGATAGGGTTCATCTGCTTCATATAGATCACGGACTTATGCGCCAGGAAGAGAGTACCAGGGTAATAAAGGCTTTTAAAGAGCTTGGTCTGGGAGAGAACCTTCATTTTGTAGATGCCTCAGAAGAGTTTCTTGATGCTTTAAAAGGTGCAATCCAGCCGGAAGAAAAACGCAGGATAATAGGTAACACCTTTATTGAAATCTTTGAACGTGAGGCTGAAAAGCGGGGCTTTGAAAAATTTCTTCTCGGGCAGGGTACTATCTATCCTGATACGATCGAAACCGGTGGCACCCGGCGAGCCGATACAATTAAAACTCACCACAACAGGGTTCCGCTCATTGAGCGAATGATTGAAGAGGGAAAGGTTATAGAGCCGCTTGCGGAGCTTTATAAGGTCGAAGTACGGGAGCTGGGAGAAATGCTGGGGATTCCGGAAGAGCTTGTCTGGCGGCAACCCTTTCCGGGGCCAGGACTGGGCGTGCGGCTGCTCTGTTCCGATGGAAGTTCTGAGCTGAATGTAGAGGAGTTTGAAAGTTTAACGGCTGAAATTAACCGCAGCCTGAAAGGCTATAATCTACGGGGGATACCGTTACCGATTAAGTCTGTTGGAGTAAAGGCGGATTTACGAAGCTATGAGCACCCGGCGTTAATTGAGGGGGACGCAAGCTGGGACAACCTGCTTGAAGCAGCCGGCAAGATTTATAAGGAAGTAAAAGGTATAAATCGTTGTGTCTGGAATCTGGGCCCAAAGCTAAGCGGGACTGTAAGGCCACTTAAAGCGGAGGTTACCCGTGAGAGGCTTGATCTTTTAAGACGTGCTGATCAACTGGTTATGGAAGGTTTAAAAAACCACGGACTTTTAAGAGAAATCTGGCAGTGCCCAACAGTTTTTGTGCCGCTTGAAATTGACGGTAAAGGAAGCGAATTTTGTATTATCAGGCCGGTACTTTCCAGGCGCGCCATGACAGCGACTGCGGCAGAACTGCCAGCGGAGCTTATTAAGCAGTTGCGTGAAGCGCTGCTGTCACTTCCTGGTATATCGGGGCTTGGCTATGATCTCACCAGTAAACCACCGGGAACAATTGAGTGGGAATAGCTGTTACTTTTTAATCAGATAATTAAGAACCACAGATATAACTGCGCTTAATATCAGCATTGAGGTTATTGGAATAAAAATAAAGGTATTGTCACCCTTTATACGAATGTCACCCGGTAGCTTACCAAACCACGTTAAAAGCCAGGGGGCAAACTGCAGTATCAGCCCAATTGCCAGCAAAATCAGTCCAAAGAAAATAAATATCTTTGCAGCCGGCATTTTATCGCTTAACCGTTAATTACACTTTTAGCAGGAGTTGCTTTTCTGGGTTCGGGCAGATACTCAACTGATGGCATCCGTCGTACAGGTTGCGGAAAAAGCCCCATAAGATTCATTACATCCTCTGGCATGTCACAGTTCACATTTAATCCTAACTTCTGGGCTCTCTCACAGGTTATCGGATAGTCGTGAGTCCAGGTGCCTTGAGTCATAATATCAGCCAGCTCTTTTGCTTTTGCAGGTTCCATCTTATCACTCAAAAGCTCCGTTACACTGGTTTTAAGCTGTGAAATAGCTTTTTCTCCCTGGTCGGCCATAATCAGCGTATTATCATCTATTTCGCTTAGAGGCTTCTGAGATACCACCTTGAGGATTGAAGCAGCCGGATATTGGCCCAGTTGAGGATCGACCGGGCCGAGTACAGCGTGTTTACACATAACTATTTCATCAGCAGCCATTGCAATCAAAGTGCCGCCTGACATGGCGTAGAACGGAACAAAAACACGGGTTTTAGCCGGATGCTGATGAATTGCCCGTGCAATCTGTAAAGCAGCAAGAACTAATCCCCCCGGAGTATGTACTACAATATCAAGCGGTACTGATGAATCAGTCAGGTGTATGGCGCGAATAATTTCTTCAGAATCATTAATATCAATGTATCTTAAGAGCGGGAATCCAAGCAGACTCATGGTCTCCTGACGGTGAATCAAAACTATCACCCTGGAATTATGCTTTCTTTCAATTTTTTCTATAAGACGCTGCCTTGATGCTTCCAGAAATTTCTGCTTCAGCACAGGCTGAAGCGCCGTAATCATAAAAAACAACCAGAAAAGATCCATTGGTGTCATAGTCAGCTCCTCTTTACCAGCCAAACTCAATACCGTATTCGTCAGGCTCGAGTTTACGATATTTTTTACCGCGATCAAAAAAAGGTGCAAGTACAAGCCCGCAGGCAAATCCTCCCAAGTGAGCCCACCAGGCTACTCCGCCAGTGTGAGCTGAATACGTAATTACACTTGATATGCCGGTTATAAGCTGGAGATAAGCCCAGATCCCCATAAAGAATACCGCTGGAACTTCAAAAAACAGCGGGTAAAACAGTATTGGTATCATCACGATAATTCTTGCAAGCGGGAACATTAGCAGGTATGCGCCCATAACACCCGAAATTGCTCCGGAAGCTCCAATTGTAGGTATAGTTGAATTGGGATTGAAAATCACATGAACTATTCCCGCAACCAGTCCGCAGATCAGATAAAAAATAACAAATCTGAAAGGTCCCATGCGGTCTTCAACGTTGTCACCAAAAATCCAGAGTGTCCACATATTAGCAACAATGTGTAAGAGACCAGCGTGTAAAAACATGCTGCTAAACAGCGGGATAATACCAGTGGAGACTATCATTGGAAGAGATTCTTCTTTTAAGCCCTGATATACAATGGGCACTACCCCAAAGCGGTAAATAACAGATTGACGGAGTTCTTCCGGTAGGAGAAGTTCAAATCCGAAGATAACCGTACAAGCAAAAATAAGCCCGAAGGTAGCAACTGGTTCATTGCGGCTTGGGATAGTATCCTTAATCGGAAACATAGCGATCTGATCGAATATTCATTTCAGATACAAAAATTAACAGTTTTTCTTGAAAAGGTAAAATGCGGTGATTATAAACTGAATACAATAACTGCAAAACACAATACAATTTAGGCGGTGCATTTATCAGCTCTGTTTTGGGGCGGGTTAAGTGCATTGTTTTGAATTGTTTCTTTACTGGTTTAACCCTCTCCGGCAGTCAGCTGATAAATACCTGAGATATTAAGCAGCCGTTGGGCTGAAAAAGATAGCTTAAAAGCTGTCTGAGTTTAATTAGCGGGGCGGGAAATTATTCCCGCACGGGTTCCCGCAAATTTCTGATGTGACCTTATGAGAAACAGGAGGGATTGAGTATGCCTGCTATAATCGAAACATATAAAAAGAATCCATTTAATAAATTACCCCCTTCGGTTGTTATGCCTGGGTGGAGGTATCGCAGTATGCCGTCCCAGAGCTACCAGCAGCATAAAGAAAAAGATGAGAGCAAGCCATTCTGGAAGTTTTGTGCTCCGGACGGAAGAGAGATTCTTACTATAGAGCGTATTAATTAAAGGGGGCGTTATGGTTATTAATACATGTGCACTGGTTCTGGTAACGCCTAATGGATTTGACCTTCATGACTACCAGAAGATCCCCGGCAGGATATTACGCTCAGAAGCTGGTTGTATGTTTGAGGCTGAGGGGGGCTTTATTAGGTTTCCGATTCCGGATCAGTGGCAGGATAAAATAGAGCAGGTGCCACTCGATCAACGAAGTTTTCTCTCGGATTGTGAGTATTTTCTGCCAGTATCAGAAGAAGCTGCTGCAAAAGTTTTATTCAGAGATAAGGCCTCAAGTTTTATTTATACTGTGAAGGACGGGGACAGAAGAAAGAAAGGAACAGCTTTCCAGTAGAGCTTGTGTAATATACGCACGGCAAAAGCCGGGTGTAGATAGAATGTACGCAGGCCAGAGATCAATGTGCAGCCAGTGAACCGGCTGCATTCAGCTATTAAAGGGTATCAGCTCCGGACATAACTTCTATCAGGCACAAAAAAGCACGGCTGCATTTCGGACAAACTTTGAACGGGGGGTCATTATCTTCCTGCAGCCGTGCCGGGTAATTTGCCCGAACAGAGGAGGTCTTGTTGATTAACTGTCCGGGCAACCGAATATTTAAAATTTTAAGTCAGCACTATCAACAGCCCGACTTTAGTGTTAAATGTTATAGAATGGTCTTTAATGCTGTCAATATAGATAGTTGAAATAACGTTTGGCTTTATGCTGTACGCAAATCACGCATAAGAGTCGGCCTAATCAGGAATGTTAAAGTTTAGCAGGTCATTAACAAAGCTTTCAACAATGTAATCCACAATATCTTTGACCGAAAGAAGGCTCAGTGGCTGATTATCCTGATCTACAACCGGGATGTGTCTGAAGCCACCCTGGGACATAAGATTAAGTGTATATGCCAGTGTCTGATCAGGTGTAGCAGTTACCGGGCTGGCGGTCATAACCGACTCTATTTTAGTCTTGCGCGGGTCAATTTCTGTGCCAAAGATTTTTAGAACATAATCACGTTCACTAAAGATTCCCAGAAGATTTCCTGTCATATCAACAATCAGACAGCAGCCGGTTTTGTTATCTTTAAAGGACTGCATCACTTCAAAAACTGTAACATCAGACTTAAAACAAGACGGCTCCTTAAGGGCTAGCGTGCCGACACTCTGGCACAAAAAATTAGAATCAAGCACTCCAAAGTTGCTTTTACAGGCCAATTTTAAGGCCTCTTCAATCTGTGCAGACGAATTTTTTTCTGTCATGGCAGCTCCTCAATATTAATTGGTTCCAGTTCACAAACTATCTCTTTGTATTCAGAAAATTTGAGCTTTTTACGGTCCTCGCTTAGTTCTATTGAAAGTGGGCCCGCACGTTCTTCCTGTACTTCAAGCGTGGTATCTCCGATTGATATCGAAGTGCCGGCGTAAATCTTTCCAATAATATTTACTCTGGCCAGGGCATTAAAACGGGCCTCTTTTCTAAGTTTTTCTCTTTTCTGATTAAGCCTCTCAAGACTCTCACGAATTTTTTTTAACTTTTCATATAAAGCCAGCATTTTGTTTTGATGATCTCCGGACAGTTTTTTTATTTTTTCGGGCACTTTAGCAAAAGGTCCCATGTGAAGTTCAATAAGCTCCATAGCTTTTTCGTGTGAGCCTATCTGTGCCAGTACATCAAGATAATCTGAGCGAGCCTCCAGGTCATTACAAATAATAACTCGCGAGGCAGTTCCGGCTGATGTTCCAAGTTCTTTAATCTCAGCCCCACAAACTGCTCGCACGATCCCCCCAATAATTCTCGCGTTTTTGGCAAGCAGCGTTCCACCGGTTTTAATTGATGACCCGAAAGACTCTTTCTCTACTGTGATATCACCAAGGGCTTCAAGATCCATATGTTGACCTTTAGTCACACTGATTGATCCTCCTGCCAATAGCCGTGTGTTGTCTCCTCCTATCACTGTACCGGCAACAGCGATATCCCCGGATGTGCAGCTTACACTTCCGCGCTCTATGTTGCCCTTTATTTCAACACCATCGCGGGCTTTAACGTGAAAGCCGGGCATTAAATCTCCGGCAATTTTTACCGTACCGTTAAAGTCAATACTGCCGTAGTGATAGTCAAGATTACCCTTAACCAGCAGTTCATCTTTAATCGCAAGCCTGTTTCCATCTACTTCAAGATAGCCGTCTATTTGAGCTATAATCGAATCATAGGCGGTATTTTCTTTTTTAACCGGTTCAACTTTTAGGGTTTTATTTAGCGAAGCTTTGTAAGGTTTTCCTGCTGCTGCTTTAACGCTCTCTCCAAGCACATTAGTGCCATCTGTGCCGGAAGAGGGGGGATAAATCCTGGCCACTTCCTGTCCGGCCGCAATATTGTCGAACAGGTGGATTTTGGTGTAATCAGCATACCCTTTTTCATCCAGCTGAATATTACCGCGGGTGTCAAGCGGTTTAACAAGCAGTACCAGCTTGCCGTCTCTTCCAGGTTGCGGTGCCTTACCTTTTGCTACCCGCCGTTCTTTTATCTCTTCGCCGTTTAGCAGTTTTTTTACAATATCAGCTACAACATCACTATGAATCATTTCAGCAGGGACGATTCCTGATAAAATGTCAGTTATTTGACTGGCTTCAATCGGGCCGGCTTCAAGTCTCTCGACATCAACAAAGAGCTTCATTTTGTCACTGCTGGTTTTGGCCGTCAGTGAAAACTGCTCAGTCTTTTCTGCAAGCACCGTTTTCATGATTTGTCGACTAAAATTCCGGGGAAAGGGTCTCTCGTTACGACCCCTTTTATTATATCTCAGTAGAGTGATGGTTTTGCCAGTCTTTTCATGATTATCGCTGTCAAAGATGGGCGATTGCTCAAGGCAGGCCATTTCTATATTAGTTTTAGTTTTAGTTCTATGATTTAAATTGCTTACAAGGTTGCTATTATGTTTGATAGTCGTGTATAATATTAATATTAAATGTAGCGTCTGATGCTTTTGCGTAAATTTGACTGGCTTCTCCGGTTTAATCAGCTGGCAGATCTTGTACCTGAAAGTGATAACGTATTCTTCGTTAACACCTGTCGGTTTTCTGTTCATATGATTCCCGTGATTCCCGAAAGTTTACTTCAGTAGAGGACCTGCTTTTACATTAACCGAATAGTTTGTCGTGCCGCTGGGGCGCGGCAGTTTTTTTAAGGCAATACAATGAATATCTTTGTAGGTAACATAGCGCATGCCGTATCCGAGCAGACTCTTAGAGAGTTATTTGAGGAACACGGGGAAGTATCCTCGGCTAAAATAATAACAGACAAGTTCACCGGTTCTCCGCGTGGGTTTGGTTTTGTCGAAATGCCGAGGGAGGAAGAAGGCTCTGCAGCAATCGAGGCTTTAAATGGTAGCGAGCTTGAAGGTAGACCGTTAACAGTTAACGTGGCAAGACCCAGGAATGACAATAGGGGAGGCGGTTATCGTGGCGGTGGTAATCGTGGCGGTGGCGGAGGCTATCGTGGTGGCGGAGGACGCCGCGGTGGTGGCGGACGTTTTTAGTTGGGCTGCTTAGCGTATTACTTTATTATTATGAGGGATTAAAAAATGACAATTACCAAAGATAAAGTCGTTGAGCTTGATATGACAATTACCGAAAAAAGCGGTGAAGTTCTAGATTCTACTGAAGGCGGTGCTCCGCTTGTTTATTTGCATGGAGCAGGGAATCTTATTCCGGCTCTTGAGATACCACTCGAAGGTAAAAACATTGGCGACTCTGTTGCTGTTGAAGTCTCGCCGGAAAGCGGCTATGGCGAACGTGATGAGAATCTAGTTCGAGTAGTTGAACGCGCCCAGCTTGGAGGCGTTGATAATATTGATGTCGGTATGCAGTTTCAGGCACAGAGCCCGGCTGGTGTTGCTATCTTTACTGTGACTGCTGTAGATGGGGATAATATTACCCTGGACGGTAACCATCCGCTTGCGGGTAAGGATTTAAAGTTTGACCTTACGGTGAAATCAATCAGGGATGCTACTCCCGAAGAAATAGAACACGGCCACGTACACCAGGCCGGGTAGAGGTGAACCCTCAGTTCGGGTAGGGGGCAGGTGGATTTCTGCCTGACCCTTGACCTGAAACAGAATTCGCATGACCCCGCTGGTTCGGGTCAAGGGCTAAGTTAAGAAGCAGGTGTACCTCACCTTAACTTTAACCCGTCAGCTGCTTGGTTGAGGTCAGGGTCTAGGTCAAAAACCAGCAGTTTGCTTGTCTGTTATTTAGTAATTACCCGTTAGCTGCTTCCGCTTCTTCAGCAAGAAGTTTTTCTTTAATATGGTCCGGCACCTCACGATATGAGGAAACGCTCATTGTGTACATACCCTGACCAGCAGTAATTGAATTAAGGGAATTGCCATATTCAAGCACTTCTGGAAGAGGAGCCTCTGCTTCAATAATCTGTTTCTTGCCGGCTGGAATCATATTAAGTACACGACCGCGCCTGCCGGAGAGGTCTTTTACAACATCACCGGTGGTATCCTCAGGAACAGTTATCTCCATTTTCATAATCGGCTCAAGCAGCACCGGATCTGCCTCTTCCAGCGCCTTTTTAAAAGCCATTGAACCGGCTACCTGAAAAGCGTAGTCAGAGGAGTCAACCGAATGAAACGAGCCATCCACCAGTTTAACCCTTACATCAATAACAGGGTAACCACCTATAATGCCTTTTCGCATGGCTTCCTGTACCCCCTTTTCAACTGATGGAATGTATTGCTTTGGAATTACGCCTCCAACAATCTGACTTTCAAATTCGAAGCCGGCGCCTCTTTCAATTGGCTCCACTTCAATCCAGCAGTTTGCAAATTGCCCGTGTCCACCGGTTTGTTTCTTAAGTTTCCCCTGCACGCGCACAGATTTTCTGATTGTTTCACGATAAGGTACTTTTGGTTTCTTTAGGGTAGCCTTGGCGCCAAACTTTCTCTCCAGGATCTGTATGGCCAGCTCCAGATGGGTTTTACTTGCACCGGCAAGAATAAGATCATGTGTTTCCTCATCCCGGTAAAAGTGTAGAGCAGGATCCTCTGCACAAATCTTGGCAAATCCGGCAGCAACTTTTTCTTCTGAGCCGGAGGTAGCCTCAATTGCGTACATTACGGTCGGATCTGCAAATTTTACGGGGGGGATTAATACAGGCCTGTCGGGGTCGCAGAGTGTATCGCCCGTATAAGTATCCTCAAGCTTCGATATGGCTCCAATCTCACCGGCATAAAGTTCATCAGCCTGGACCAGCTCCTTACCCTGCAGCCTATATGTATGACTACTCATCTGTTTTACATTTCTGGAAGTATTTTGAATGGTCTGATGTCCCTTTACTGTTCCGGACACAACCCTGATAACAGATAGCCTTCCGGAAAACGGGTCAATCGTAGTTTTAAGCGTAAGAGCACAAAATGGCTCATCTTCTTTGCATGGTAAAGGAATCTCTTTAGAGTTATCAGCCGGATCCACTCCTTTAAAGGCACGCACAGTACTGTCGCGGTCTATTGGAGAAGGGAAAAGTTCAACAATTGAGTCCAAAAGGCGCGGCACTCCTATACCACTTCTTGAAGACCCACAAAAGACAGGCATAAAGTCACCCTGAGCAATGGTTTGCTTTAAGCCGGCCTTAAATTCTTCTACACTGAACTCTTCCCCCTCAAAAAACTTTTCAAGAAGCTCTTCATCTGTCTCAGCAGCCTTTTCAATCAGTTCTGAGCGGTAAGTTTCAATCTTATCCTTCATATTTTCCGGCACAGGAATTTCTTTCTGCTTTTTTTTATCAACTGTCCAGGCTTTGCCGGTAATGAGATCTATTATACCTATAAAATTTCCATCGCTTTTGATTGGAAGAGTTACAGCACGTGTCGGGATATGAAAGATTTCGTGAATGGCTGCCAGTGTACGTTCAAAATCAGCATCTTCACGGTCCATAAAATTTACAAAGCCGCATACCGGAGTTTTATCTTTATGCAGAAACTGCCAGAGCCTGTCTGTTTCAGGTTTTACTTCTTCGGTAGAGTCGAATATTACCAGGGCTGAATCAGTTCCAGGGAAAACGGCGCGATCGCTTTCAATAAAATCAAAATGTCCCGGCGTGTTAACAAGATTTATGGTAGCATCTTTCCAGTTGCAATGGCCGAAGTGAGGGGTGATAGCCGTTCCTTTTTCAAACTCCTCAGGTTCACTGAGCATTACCACTGTACCCTTGGAATTACTTCCCTTTTCAGATATCTCGCCCGCAAGAAACAGCATTGTTTCCGCGAGCGTTGTCTTTCCGGCACCGCTGTGCCCTACCAATGCGATATTTCTGATTGATTTAGAGCGGTCAGCCATAATCTCCTCCCAGGATATGAACATACAGAGAAACCGACACCGTGTTTCAATGATTGAAACGTTCTTTGCTTTACTCTGTAAGTGGTTTTAATTTGAGTTTAACCTGAAGCAGAAGACAAAATAAAGGATTGTGTGAAAGAATAAGATATTACTATTGGGAAATAACAAACCGTATGAAAACTGCTTGGGGGACGAGTAGTTGACTGGTTTGCTTAAGTTTTTAATAAAAGTTACTTAAAGTGCTCACATGCTGAAAATATGCTTTGCCTTATAATGGAGATAAGTTGCTGCCGATAACCATATACCGGAGAAAAGTTGTATTCACTCTGCTGGTTGCAGTGGCCTTGCTCTTGGTAGGAGAGCTTGCTGTTTTAATGTGTAAGCATCTGTTTGGGCACAGCTATGTTTACGGTTTAGTGCCACTTTTTGATTTTTACGAAGAAGGCAACCTTCCAACCTGGTTCAATGCGCTTGAGTTTGTACTGGCTGCGCTTCTTGCTGCATTGGTTGCTACCTGTGAGAAAAGGCTACTTCTTCCGGGCTTTAAGTACTGGACCGGTTTAACCTTAATTTTTCTTTTCTTCTCGGCAGATGAGGCCGCCCAAATCCATGAAGCCCTGATAGAGCCGCTTAGAAAGTTTAGTTTCACCAGCTATTTTTATTATGCCTGGGTTATGCCGTATGCGATTATCACTGTGGTAATAGTAGCTTTTTATCTTCCTTTTGTCTTCAAATTATCCGGGCAGGTGAAAAACAGGTTTCTGCTTTCAGCTATTCTCTATGTTGCTGCTGCTCTTGGCTTAGAGATGGTTGAGGGGCATCTGGCAGCTTTAGGGCAGGCCGGAAACCTTACGTTTGATCTGCTGGTGATGTTTGAAGAGCTTACAGAGATGCTCTCACTTATAATTCTAATAGATGGGCTATTAATTCA
>RFHI01000247.1 GCA_003696425.1 Candidatus Dadabacteria bacterium
CGTTCCCTGGTTAAAAGACTCAATTTCAAGATTGGCCTTATCTGTTTCAACTTCAGCCAAAATGTCTCCTCTCGCTACGGAGTCTCCTTCCTTTTTCAGCCAGCTTAAAATCTTTCCAGAGTGCATAGTGTCACTGAGCTGGGGCATTTTAATTTCTGTTGCCATCTTGAGGGCCTCTTAAAACTAATAATTTTCAAAGAAACACGGTAACTTATAGACTATTAGGGCAGCTTGTGCAAACAGTGCTCATTTTAGGTGAAATAGATGCTTCTGGTAATATTCTATCTTTTTGAAAACATTATGCTGAATTAGATTGGATATAGCGTTTTGAAGGAATGCCATAGTTTTCTTTATGATCGTTTTTTCTGTTTTGTGTTATTGCAACTAAGATTGGATGATGCGGGTTAGTGGCAGAATAGTCTGAAGGGGGTCTAGTATGGAAACTGCCGAGAAGAAGACAGCGGGGCTTTTGCCAAATAGCTCAGCCAAAAACCTGTTTTTGGCGCATCGGAAACCCCAACATGAGATTACCAGCGTGTTCTCGGACGCCAGGAGAGATTTTGGGGCGGGAGCTGGTGAATTTTACCGTTATCTTGATAGCCTGAAAGATCTTGGCCCGGCATCGTTTGGCGGCAGAGCGCTCAGCTTAATTCGTGAAATTGTATATCGCGAAGTCGGGATAGGTGGCTTTGACAATGCACTTGGGCAGTTTTTTGAGAAATTGCGTGCCGGAGTTATACACAGAAGTTATTTTAGGGATTTTATTGCAGCACTACAAAACTTATCCGGAGATTTTATAGCTGATAATACTTTTCAAAATATATCTGAGTACAATCTCACAGATCTTGAATATTTCATTAACTGGTTTCTGCGAAGGCGTTGGTTGATTGATCGGTCAGAGCTTCGCTTTAAAAAAGACGTTGAGGAAATTTTAGCGATTGAGATAGAACATGATGTAGTTAATAAGGGGGTGGCTGGAATACTGGTTACAGCTGCTGCCAGTTTAGTCGGGAGGCAAGGGAAGCCTCTCTGGTTTAAGGTGTTTGTACTTAACGAAGGGAAACCACTTGTAACCAGAGATGGCTGGTCATTATGGTGTGATCATACCGATACAGTTTATCTGGCCTCAAAGCTGAGGCAGCAGCCGTTTGCAGCAATAGCGCCACTTATTCCTGATTCACAAAGCGCGATAATCGACGACATCACAGTGTTTGTTCCGTATGATGCTCTAAAACTTCAGTCTGGGCGTCAGTATCTGACAATGGATGTCGGTATATATGATGCCCGGGGGAGAGTGATATGTGCAGCAAAAGAACACCCCGGTTTTTACATCACAGCAGGGGTGGGGGTGAGTAGTGATAGTTCTCCACTTTCTCCGCAGGCTCTTTCGCTCTGGCCGGAGGATCCCGTAAGGGGGCATAAGATAATTTCTCTTAGTGTTGAACAGAGTGTTTCCTCAGACAGTGATGGTTATGCTAGAGAGACTTTGCTGGTTAAAGCAGCTGTTCAGCTGGGAGGTTGTAAGGGCCAGATTGTACCGTTTGAAATACGATTTATAGATCGAGATGGTAATATTGTGGAGATTGTACGGCGTGGTGGTAATGAACCGTATATTGGTCGGTTTGATCTGTTACCTGTAAAGGATCTTCAGCGCTTTGAGAACCTGGTTTTTGAGGTTCCGGTACATGCGCTTTCGCTTGAGAGCGGTTCTCACCACCTTATTTGTGAAGCAACGCTTTATGGTCAAAATGGTGAGACTATAGCCGGGGACTTGGTTCCTGCTGATATTGTGGTAAGGGAGGAACATGTAGAAGTTTTTGACCAAGACATTGAATATATCGTGAACACCGGAGGACAAAGAGGAATTCAGCTGGAAGGAATTAGTATAAATCCATCAAGGCTTAATCTTTATGAGACTGTAAGAATTGAATCAGTTTTTAATGTTTCGAGTTTTGTCCCCCCAGGACTTATAGTAGTTTGTGGCCTGGAAGACTATTCTTGTAGGCCCTTTTATGTTGAAAATGGTGATAAGAAATTACTTAAAAAGTCAGTGTTGCTTTATGAGATTGAAAATCCTGGAACTGTAAGTGCAGTGTTTAATTTTGATTATCGCGAATTTAGCCAGGCGCTCACAGCTCAAAAAGGTAGTATTACACTGGTGGCACATCTTCAACTGTTTGTTCGCGGAGTTACTGCTCCTATTCTTGAGTTCCGTCGTAACTTTGAATTTAAGCTGCGTGATGCTCTGCTCACAACTTCGTTTGGTTCGTTAGAAGGACGCGCAATTTATGTTGCTGATATTCAGGTTGAATATTCTCGGGTCGGCAGCAGTGTAGATGTAGTAGTGCGTCTAAACGCCAATTCTAAACGGTTACCGCTTTCAGGAACAGTTTTCTGTGAGGTCGTTGATTATAATGGTAATCCGGTTTCAGGGGAGCATGCTCACAGGGAAAACGCGTCACTTCAGGGGGTGTCAGAGAGCTATTCAGTAGAGGCCTTGCCACAGTCAATTTTTGCTGGTGTATCCTGGTTGCAAGATGAACTGAAATTGAGAGTTCCTCTACCAGCAGATATGGCTGTTCAGAGTGCCGGGCAGCTTCTGCTAAAATTTTTGCTGTTTTCTCAGAAAGGAAAGCTTGAGCAGGTGATTTATCATCAGCTGCCGGAGATGGGACCACGTTTGACAGTAGAGTATCAGGAGCCTGAATTTTTCAGGGAGAGGCGGCTCAGCAAAGAGGGCAGTAGCGCTTTCTGTGGGTCGAAACGAAAAAGGTTCTGGAGCCGGTTTTTTTGAATTTTCCCTCCTGTAAAACCTGTACCGTGGTTAACAGTATGGTAGCGGGCAGCACATTCAGGACACATATGTCTATAAGTCAGTACGCGTGCTACCCTGTGAGCACAGCCCTTACATACTATCAGAAACTGTTCGACTTCCGGCTTCTGTATAACAAGCAGCATAAGAGAAAGCAGAGCTGATATTACATATAGCATTATATCTGCATCTCCATTTATCACGGTTAAGGCCGCTACCAGAGCTATAAACCGCGCAGAGATGATCGGTATAATAACTGATAAAAAGCATTGATGATTTACGCTGTTTAAAAGAGCAGCTGAATCTTCACGAAGGATTTTTAAGTGATCCCGCACTTCTTTTACCTGTTTAATAACTGTAGGAGTAGCAGCCAGTACGACAAATGCGATGAGAAAAAGAGAGTTAAATAGATGTTTTCCTGAAACAACCATTATTTCCAGCAGAGTGCCCAGCCCAACAATAAGTATAACTATAAGTGTCAGATAGTTATTGGACTGTTTGTGTGTGCGAACGTGATATCTCAGGCGGCTAAAGAGATCCATTATGCTATTTTTAAATATTCCTGCTGTTGCGATAAATACAAGTACAAGCAATAGTGGCCAGGAGAATGTATTGTTAAGCGGAATTGTGCTGTCATCTATGTAAAATAGCAGCAAGAGATCAATTGGTAGAGTATAGATTATCAGATGCCAGAGTTTGTCGGCACGTTGGTAATAAGTCAGGCTGTTTAAGACTTGTTCATTAGAGCTTTTAATTTTTTTCCAGAGGAGTTCACGTGGTGAAGAGACCTGCTTTGAGGCTTTATCGTCTGAGGATTTCTTTTGAGTTACCTCACCCGACTTTTTAATGCTAAGGTTCTCTTCCACTTTTTTGCGAATGTAGTCACCAAAACCGTGAAGAAGCCGGGCTTTAAGAGATTTAGCTGTCATAATTAATTTTCTAAAAACTACCTCATATTAGTTATGGGCTCTGTCGGGGAGGCGGTGTACAGGCTCAGAATTAAAAGACTAAATCAGCTCCGATTTCTTTGCATATAATGCAAAAAGTATGTTATATCGGCTAATTATCTTAGATTGCTGAGGTTTACGGAAAGTTGCCATTCACCGGACTGGCGTGGCAAATTAAGGTCAGTATGACCGAACCACACTATCTGACCATTACTGAAGTAGCCCAGCTGCTTAACAGGACGCTTGAAGAACAGCACCCCAGGCTGTTCTTTGAGGGGGAGATTCATCAGATTACCAGGGCCAGCAGCGGTCATCTCTATTTTACCTTAAAGGATGCTAAAAGCCAGATTAGTGCTGTCATGTGGCGAGGTCTTGCGTCGTCACTGGAGTTTAATCCTGAGCAGGGGCTTGGCGTTGTCTGTCAGGGCAAACCGAATGTATATCATGCCAGCGGCAGGCTGCAGATCATTGTAAATAAAATGATGCCTTCCGGCGAGGGCGAACTTCGTAAAAAGTTTTTAAAGCTTAAAGCCAGGTTAGAAAAAGAAGGCCTTTTTGCAGAGGATCGCAAACGGAAGCTGCCATTTTTACCACGGGTAATAGGAGTGGTAACTTCTGCCAGCGGTGCTGCTATCCATGATATGTGTGTTAAAATCAATGAGCGTATGCCCTCTACCAGAGTGCTTCTCTTTGACGTAAGAGTGCAGGGCGAAGGTGCTGCTTTAGAGATAGCAGATGGCATAAGAGCCTTGAACGAACGCGATGATGTAGAGCTTATCATCGTAGGAAGAGGTGGCGGCTCACTTCAGGATTTATGGGCCTTTAACGAGGAGGAGGTCGTGCGGGCTATCTTTGCTTCACGCATACCGGTTATCTCAGCAGTGGGACATGAGGTCGACCTTACCCTTTCAGATCTGGTAGCTGATGTGCGTGCACCAACCCCGACTGCCGCAGCTGAAATTGCAGTACCAAGGCGGGATGATTTACTGGCTAGAATAACAGAGCTTGAAAGAAGATTAGCTGATACTGAACGGTGGTTTATGCCGCTGATGCAAAAACTTGATGAGTTGGAGCAGCGGCTTAAACAACGGACAGCCTCACTACTTGAAGAATACAGACTGAAGTTGAAAGCCGCAGTGGCTAAAATCGCGATTCTTCATCCGGAAAGTGTGATAGCTTCCATGCGGGATAAAATTAATAGTTTAAGCAGGCGACTTTATTCCGCCGGGAAAAACTTAAATGACAGGTTTATCAGTGAAATTGAATATTTGGCAGATCGAAAACATAAAGGCATACTACGCTACTTTGATCAGCTGCGCTCCAGGCTTGATGCTCTTGAAAAGCACCTTTATGCAGTATCACCTCTAAGGGTTCTTAAGCGCGGCTATGCTATTGTTGAACACAATGGTGAGGTTGTACGAACAGCTGAAAGTCTTAAACCGCGTGACTCGGTGGGAATACGCTTTTACAGTGGCTGTGCTAATGCGGAAATTGTCGGTATTAAAACGGAATAATCTAATCATTTGATTGTGCAGGAGCAAGTATGTCAGAGGAAATATCATTAAATGAACTATTAGAAGATCAGAATATAGATGAAAAAATTAAAGAGCTCTCATTTGAGGACGGCTTAAAGCTTCTGGAAGAGCTTGTAGAAAAGGTGGAATCCGGAAGTTTATCGTTAGATAAAGCTGTGCTCTCTTATGAAAAAGGTGTAGCGCTTATAAACAGGCTGCGTGAACTTCTGTCAGGAGCTGAAGAGAAGCTTAAGATTTTAAATAAATAGCAGGTTTGCGTCATCCCGGCTGTTTACCTTCTGTTGTCCTGATACCTATTAGGTGATATTAGACAGGTGAAGCTGACTTTTACTGTCGAGGAATTTAACTGATGAGCAGGCGCGAATTAAAAGATTTTGGAGTGATCGTAGTAGTGTTAGTTCTGGCAGCGCTGCTGGTATCGTTTTCGCAAGGTGGGAATAACTCTGGTTTGCTACATTCGCGAGGGAATGCCATTGCCGGCCGCGCATCGCTTAAAAATCCGCTGGCAGGAATTAAAAAAGAGGATTTGCCCGCACCGCTTCATATAAACGGGAAACACGCTGCAGATCTTAAACCCTTTGTTCTGCCGGATGAAGATACCGGCCGTTATCTGAAAATTAATAGAAAGGGGAAAGTTTACAGAGGGTTTACGCTGCTGCCCCTATCGGGAAACGATCAGGTCTGGCTGCTTGATAATGCTGGCCGGGTAGTGCACGGCTGGAACGTTGATGCAGATAGAGCCAGGCTTCTTCCTGATGGACATATTCTTGTTATTCATGGATCGAAGTTTAGAGCTGGTGTAAAACCGTGGAAGCAATTGCGGCCCACAATTGCTGAATATGACTGGGATGGAAAGTTAGTTTGGGAATATATAGCAGAGGACGTAATTCATCACGATGCTTCGCGTCTCGAGAACGGAAACACCATATTTTTAGTTAAAGTTAATCTTCCAGACAGTTTGCTGGAGGCTGTAAGATCACCGTACCGCCGGCTGGTGGGGTTGCGCGGTGATATAGTCCTGGAAGTAGACCAGCAGGGCCGAGAAGTTTGGCGCTGGCAGAGCTGGGATCATTTTGATTTAAATTATTGTGGCATAAGAACCTGTGAAGAGCGGATTAAAATGTATGGGGGTGGTGTAAAAAAGGGCAAGAAACGAGCGCTTAGAAAGTTAAGAGACTGGACTCATTTTAATACTGTCTCAGTCCTTCCGGACAACAGATGGTACCGCGCGGGTGATAAGCGCTTTAAGCCGGGAAATGTTCTGGTTATGCCGAGAAACTTCTGGCAGATGTATATTATAGATCGCAATAGTGGTGAAATCGTATGGAAATATCGAGGTACCTATCGGGGTGGTTTAAGTGCTGCGCACGATCCCAAAATGATACCGGAAGGATATCCCGGCGCCGGTAATATTATTGTGCTTGATAATGGTGCCGGCTTGAGAGAGGGCCAGAATGAAAGCATGGTGCTTGAAATTAATCCGTCAAATGGGCGGGTTGAGTGGAAATACGAAGATGGTAAAAATTTCTTTACCCGTACCCGCGGTGGCATTCAGCGGCTTAAAAACGGTAACACACTTATTTCTTCTGACATGACAGGGCGGGTGTTCGAAGTTAACCGCCAGGGTGAGATTGTCTGGGAGTTTCGTGCTCCTCATCCTACCAGTAGAGCTACGCGTTATGGGTTAAATTATTGTCCGCAGTTTAAAGCACTCTCCAGCAGGTAAGAATTGTTTACTTAATACTTTGTTATGCTACCGGCATGCCTGAACATTGACTCCTTCAAAAAAGTCAAAGTCTAAATCGCAGTCAAGGAGCAGAAGTAACGCAGCCTCAGCTCTGCAGTAATTCCGCAGTGTGCGCCTGGTGCGAAAGCACGGCTTAGGAAACTTACCTTAGCTTTTACCGATTAAATATCTGAGATGGATAATGTTGACAACGTATATATATCAACCGGCACTTATGGCTCTTTTGGCCAACCTGATTTGGAATTTGGCCCTGATTTCAAGCGGGCCATAAGTCTCGTATTGCAGTTTGAAGGAGGTATTTCAGGCGATCCTTTTGATAGAGGCAATCTTGGTGGCAGCTTAACCAACTATGGTATAACCCAATCTGTCTATAATCAGTGGCGAAAAGAGCGTGGCCTGGCTTTTCAAAGCACCCGTTTTATTTCAGCACTTGAAGTCAGCCAGATATATTATTTTAAATACTGGCTTCCTTC
>RFHI01000032.1 GCA_003696425.1 Candidatus Dadabacteria bacterium
GAACTTGGGCTTATTCCGCCACAATTTAATTATGAAAAGCAGATGATAGATTTTTATCTCACCCAGATTGCCGGATATTACGACCCTGAAAAAAAGCACTTCATTATGGCTTCCTGGATGCCGGCAATTATGCAGCAACCAATAGCTGTGCATGAACTGACTCATGCTTTACAGGATCAGTACTACGATCTTGAAAATTATCTTAACCAGAAAAAACAGACTACCGATCAGTCACTTGCCCGCTCGGCTCTTATAGAAGGTGATGCTACAGCTGTTATGCTTGATTACACCCGTCAACTTGCAGGACAGAAATCTATTGCCCGGGACGCTGATGTAAGCAGCTTTATGCTGCAAAATGTTATGGGCGTTTCTATGCTTGCCGGTTCAGCAGGTGTGCCGCGCAGTATGCAAATGTTAATGCTTTTCCCCTATACCAGCGGCCTGCGCTACGTGCACGCGCTCTTAAAAAAAGGGGGGTTTTCCGAAGTTGATAAAGCCTTCAGGCGTGCCCCGCGCTCGTGTGAAGAGATTCTGCATCCTGAAAAGTTTTTTCTTTCAAAACAGGACTTTCAGGCCGTAACCAAAGAAGAGCTAACTTCCATGGTGGCTAAAGGCTATACCCGAAGCTACTATGATTCGCTCGGTGAGTTTGTAATTTCACTTGTTTTAAACGGTAACGGCATAGATCAGTCGTTAGCTTCAAAAGCTGCTGCAGGTTGGGGCGGTGACGGTATCGCACTTTTTGAAAATGAAGAGACAAAACAAAAGCTGATTATCTGGAAAACCTTGTGGGACAGCAGCAAAGACAGACAGGAATTTTTTGGTGCGCTTAAGTCAGGACTCCTAAAGCGTTATCCGAAATACGAAGTACAAAGCTCTACTGATTCACTCAGTCTTTCTTCAACCGTCCGAACTATTGAGCTTAAGGCTGTTAATAACGAGGTGCTGCTAAAAATCCTGATTAAAGAGAGCTGATCTGATTATTTCCTCTATATCCTTGTGTTTAAATTCAAAGCCGGCATCAAGCAGCTTTTGCGGAACAGCAGCAACATCGGCCAGGAGCGTTTCTTCTCCCATCTGACCAAAGAGCAGGCGAACAACAACAGTCGGGAGCGGAAAAACTGCCGGGCGCTTCAGCGCCCGGGCAAGCGCCGAGGTAAATTCTCTGTTTGTTACTACACAGGGAGCACAGCAGTTTACCGGTCCGCTGATATCGTCACGATTAAGTAAAAATTCTACTATTCTTACAACATCTAAAAGCGAAATACAGGACATTCTCTGGTTGCCTTTTCCTATAACTCCACCAAGACCGAGCTTAAAAGGCAGTAACATTTTTCTTAGAGCCCCGCCGTTTTTATCAAGCACAACTCCAAATCTTAAAAATACCGTTCTAATACCGTATTGTTCTGCACCAGCTGCTTCCCTTTCCCATTCTCTTACAACCTCAGCCAGAAATCCGCTGCCGGCTGGAGCATTTTCATTACGAGGCTCTGGCGTGCTGTAACCGTAATAGTTAATGCCGCTGGCTGATAAAAATACTACTGGTTTTTGTTTTAACTCCTGAAAGGCATTTACAAGCAGGCCGGTACTCTTAATTCTACTATCCCGAATCCGCTTTTTTTTATTTTCTGTCCAGCGCGATGCGATATTTTCACCGGCAAGATTAATTACGGTCTGAAAACCTTCAAGCCCTGCGCTGTCAAGCTCGCCCTTTGCAGGGTCCCAGAAAATGCTTCGGTTGTCTTCAGCTGGCCTGCGAACCAGACGGTAAACAGCATAGCCGCTCTTTTCCAGTCCCTTTGAAAGCGCCTGTCCAATCAATCCGCTTGAGCCTGAAATTAAGATTTTGCCCGGGTCGTTAAGCATAAGTTTTAAGAGTCTTTGGCAAGTTTAGCTTTTAATCATCACCTGTAAGACATATATATTATTAAATATTAATCTACTTTTTTATTTTTTAGTCTCTTTATCAGATACGTACAACTACCTACAAATTTTTAGCCGCCAGGACTAATTATTCACGGATTACAGCCCGACTTAACTTATTGGGCGAAATATATAATTTAAGTCTCTGGTTTATGCGCGTTAAGTTTAAGTTTCACCACTTCTCAAAACAAAAGAAATCTGCTGGTTTCTGCCAAAAAGCAAGTGATAAAGGCGCTGCACTTGTTGAGTACACTTTAGTAATAACCTTTATCGTACTGGTTGCCTTTACAGCAGCACGGGCAACTGGAACCAAAGCTGCAACAACATTAACGAGCTTTACCCAAGATGCTTTTGGAACAACTAAGCAGTTTCTTCCTGGCAATCAATCAGGGAGCAACGCCCAGATCCCTTAATTACAGAAGCAGGTTAAGAGAACAACAATCTACTATATTAATTATAATTTAGGGCGAAATTATCTGCCAGACAAAGTTTCCGTTTTGGTTTAGGTGTCTTTGTACACATCCAAAACGCCGGAGTGTCATTCATGTCACAGCTTATCCTACTACAATACATACCCGTGGAACAGCCGCAGTCCAGGGGTTGATCGTGGCAGTTTTCACTCTGCTCAGCATTCTGGGCAAGGTAACAAACCCCATCTCCATCACTCATTGTGCGCACTTCAATGGTAATAACCGAATCAGCCCAGGACTGATAATACCCATCCTGATTGCCATCAACCACCAAATCGTAAAATCCTGGCTGTCCGGTTCTTGCTACATACTGGAGAGCATTGCCGGAACTATCCACACTAACAGAAACTTTACTTGTTCCTGAAAGCGGCGTAATAG
Source organism: Candidatus Dadabacteria bacterium (assembly GCA_003696425.1). GTDB lineage: Bacteria > Bdellovibrionota_C > UBA2361 > UBA2361 > J046 > J046. The sequence continues at coordinate 2,772 of RFHI01000032.1, forward strand.
CGCTCCACTCTGCACGTGCAGGATCCTGCGAAGTCAGATACACGTCTCCCGAAACATTGGGCATAGCACCCGTAGCCCTAACCCAGATATCCTCACCGGGAGCAAACAGAGTAGCTGCCTTATAACCGTTAGGCCATACTGATTCTACAGACCCCATTTTTTTAACGGCACAGGCCGGTGCAGCCTCCGGTGTGGCTGAGCAGGCTCCTGGCTGATCCATTTCAGTAGCCTGCATGGCAGCAACAAAATCATTGCATGTCGGAGTTCCTGCACCATAGAGGCTGTTACACGCACCTATCATTGCCACCCGTATCTCTTCCCAGGTTGTCCAGGGCCACTTACCAAAGAGCGACTGGCGAATAATCTTTACTGCCTTATCAACACCGTGTCCGCCAATAATACAGCCGTTAAATTCACCTCCAACACTGAAAAGATACATGGCATACGAAAATACTGTCGAATTCACGTGTATGCCGCCGCTGTCTTCAGTGCCGCAATAATAATAGGAACTATGTCTTCGCTTGGGGTGCGGTAGCCCCGTAAGATCTGAAAGTCCCTGCCAGGGATCCCAGAGAACGCGCGGATAGGGGTAACCCGAGCCGGTTCCTGCAAACCAGTCTGTTGTGCCATTAGTATACTCTTCAGCAGCCTCTCCATACACATCACCCCAACCTTCAGCTATGGTGCTTAAGCCCGAATCAGTTGGAACAAAGGCAATTTCATTCCAAATGGCATGGCCATATTCATGAGCGACGATATCGAGTGTCGCAGCGTTCGCGCAAAAACTTAAGTTTCCGGAAGAACCGTTGTAATAAGCGTTAGCTAACTCCGGCCCACATAGAGTTGGATATCCGACCTCCAGGTAATTAAACAAATTCGTATCGGCCGTATTACTTCCTCCACCTGACCTGCCTGTCCCACCCTGGTTATTAGCACCATCAATTCCATAATAATCAAAGGTCATATTATGAATGGACAAAACATAATCATAAGTGTCATCCACTTTGGTCATGCCAAAATGTATTGGGTCACTACTGTCCGGATACGGTCCACGGACCGGCATGCCCTCACTACGCCCGTGGTAATAAGGAGGATTAAAAACAGGATCCAAAACATCCAGGGAACACGGGAAACCACTACCTGGCGGATCATAAGTGCAATCAAAAATTCTGCGATTAAGCCCGCTAACCATATTGACGGGCTCTTTAAGCAGGCGCCCCCTGGAATCCATAAAAACCTGCCATGCGGCAGCAATTCCAGCTCTATCCCTAAGCTCAACCTGCCAGGCTGGCACTGTTTTAAGCCCGCTGGTGTTATTAACCAGTGATTTGGAATAAACTACCGGCTTAACTGAAACAGCATAAAGCTTTGGAGCATTAGGATCTCTTTTAGAAACAGCTCTCCTGGCAGCTCGTGCAATTCTCTTTCTAAGCTTAGTCGAAAGCCGGCCAGACTTCTTCGCCCTGCTGCCTCTAAAGCGCGGCCTGCGGCATACTGAAGCCGGAAGCTCATTTTCAATACGGGTCTCAAGTAAATAAACTGCCCCTTGTCTATTTACATGCGAAGCCAAACCGGCGCCCACAACGGGCAATCCTGAGCAGGCAACCTGATTATACCGTAGGTGGGAATTACCAATCCCGTCAGTTTTTATGGACTCAACTTTTAACTGACTGGTATTTTTCAGTCCGAAAAGCGCTTTGTGTTTCTGAATAACTGCTTCTGACGCCAGCAGGGGACTGGCATTGTTCCCAGCAGATTGCATAGATGCCTGTGCAGTATTAGCTGCCGGAATATCAATACTCAGGACTTTGCCCGCGCCTTCAAACCGGGTTATTTTTAGCCCCTTTTCTTTGGTCTGAGCTGAAAGTGATGTTGCTATAAACAGTAACGATACGCTCAGTAATGTGCCGAAAATAAAGCTGGTTTTATTTAAGTACGACATGACCACCTCTGGATAAGTTTGTGCGATTAGATTACCTCAAACAGTTTTTAATTAGGCCTTGGCCACAACGAACCAAACTAAAATCAGGATATCCTAATTGCTGATTATTGCTAATATAAACAGCCGCCACACGACTCCGGCCTGCGATAATAATGTTATAGCTGTTAAATTTAGCATATATCACAATCTAATCAAATCACGTACGAAATGATTGATTCATTAGGTCAACAATAACTTACTTGTCCCAAACTACAATCGTCACAAACTTGAATATTGTCAGATAATTCGTGCTATTAGCGTCTTAGGTTGGCAAGAGTGCTCTGGTTTTATCTTTGTTTCTATCGTCAATATTTTGATCAGCGGGACTCTTATAGTTATCCATTAAACCACTATTTTTTCTTTGCATATTCGGCTTTCCGGCCATGCTTGACTCATGTGGACATTAATAATTAATAGTTTTTCTCTTTCAACAGAGCACACTTTCCAATCCAGCAGCTACCCCAGAGGAATTGGAAGGACCAGGACCGTGTATTGCATCTGACAATATATACTGCTTTGACACGTGTAGTTTCACCTGCTCGATTTTTTTTATTACATCTTACGAGCGTAACCTGTTTAAATCTAAGGTTAAAATATCCGTCAAGAACAAGTTGCTTTTTTTCAGATCTTATCAATAACAGTTATACACAGTTTTTACTTTAATGCTGCTTAAACACGGAATTGGTAAAAAACAAGTTATTACTGATTCAACCATTGTAAGGCATTAACAAGTAGTAAGGTTGTGTTGGAGGTGGCCTATGGATCAAAAAACAAAAATACATATTTTTTTAACATATTCAGTTGCGTTGTTCAGCCTTTTTTTAGCTGTGATACCGAATGCCCTGGCTTTATCAGAAAACTCTGTAACAGAAGGCGCAGTTAAAAACTTGGCTCTTCTAACTACCAGGATCAAAGATGCCAAAAGTGGTGATACCAGGGTTATAGTTGAAAGTGGTGATAGAGACACCATGCTTTATGACTTGATGTATGGTACTCACAAAATTCGTCCACTTTATTCATCGCTCAATGCTGGCGATATCACCCAGTCGAGCATACGTGTACGTGGTGAGTTTCGCTTCAGATTTCTTGGACGCGAATTTTGCGCTGAGCTTGAGTGTGATATGACATTTGATGGAAGAGATTCCAATCCCCAGGTTTCGAATTGTACTTTTATCGGCAGCTGTTAATAGCTTTCGAGTTAAAAAGAGGCCTGCTGCCGACATCTCCCATCCTGACTGATGAGATCCGGCGCCAAGTTTATCATTACTGAATGTATGTGCTAACTGCCAACTGAATAAGGTAGCTTTTACTGAAGCGTTTTTCTTACCAGCTCACTTGCAAGTCTGGCGTCATACTGACCCGAATATTTTTCTTTGAGAGTTTTCATAACTGAGCCTATTGAAGGGCTTTCCTGGCTGGAGACAATCTCAGCAACTATTTTTTCAAGGGTGTTGCTATCAAGCTGCTCAGGTAAAAATTCTTCTACAGCTTTAATTTGAAGTTCAAGCTCTTTAATTAAATCTTCTCGCCCGCTTTGTTTTGCAAAATCAAGCTCTTCCTTTCTCCTTTTAAGTTCACGCTTTAAGACCGCAAGCACAGCATCGTCAGATAGGCTGTCTTTATTTTGCTGCATCTCTTCGTACTGAATTGCACTAAGAAGGGATCTGATTGTATCAAGCCGCACTTTATCTTTTGCCTTAAGCGCCTCCTTCATTGCGCTTTTTAGTTTATCCTTCATATCAGCCTGCCTGCTTTTTATATTTATTCAAAAACTTTTCAAGTTTCTGGGCAGTCTCAGCGCTTAAAAGATGCTCTGTTTTGCACGAGTCAATATCTGCCTGCTCCTCATTAACATTTAGCACATCAACCAGAAAACTGTAAAAGAGTTGCTTTCTTTTTATAACCGCTGTTGCGACAGCTTCTCCTTCGTCAGTAAGCTCCAGAAATTTATTTTCGTCTTCTCTAATAAGCCCTTTGGACTTAAGGTTCTTTAGGTTTGTAGAAGCAGACCCTGTAGTAATATTCAGGTAGCGGGCCACATCAGTTACACGTGCATAGCCTCTGGTTTTTTTAAGGTCTCTTACAGCCAGCAGGTGATGAGCTGCGCTGTGGGTAATATTATTCTCTTCAAACTGCTTCCAGACGTCTTCCATGCCACTAGCCAATTAGTTTTAATGATTATAAAAAAGTCTCTTTTTAAGATCAAGCAAATGTTTGGTATGGCAAACAGTTTGCTTTTACTTATATAACCCCTCCATATATCATTGGCATGATGGGAACTTTTAATTCATTAGTGTTTAATAGCGGGTTATACATGCTCCTATTGTTGTTGTGTCGTGTTTGCCCGGCAGCGGGGCAGAACCGTCACCTAATAGATTCTCAACCAAACGGCTTCTCCATATACCGAAGCGGAAAACCGGACAGACAGGATTTTCAAAACTGGTGCTCAATTGGCATTAGAGAAGTAATGGTCCTCTCGGGAGATAGCAGCTACTTTGAATCCCGTTATGCAGGTGACTGTCCTGCCCTTAAGGTAATCTATAACCAAAAACAGGATGCCCGCATTCCGCTTGATGCCGGTTTTTTAAAATACTTTGACAACTGGGTAGAGGATGCAAGAAGAAATGGAACAAAAATACTCTTTCGCTGCCGCTGCGGCTGCCACAGGGCAGGGAGGCTGGCTGCCTATTATCAGATGAAATACCTTGGGTATTCCCCTGAAGAGGCCATAAAAGACCTATACAAATACGGGAAACATATGCAGCACTACGGCTTTCTTGTTGATCAGATTAATGCCCTTTATGACTATATTCACAAAAAGCCGTGCCGGTATTTAACTTCCGCCTTAAAACAATCATTTTGTGTACGAAATATTAGCCCGGCTGCCTCTGAAAATTATTAATTCATCCGTGCCGCCAGCTCTTTTTCAAGCTCGGCCATAAATTCCTCTGTATTAAGGTAGGTATCGCGTCCGGCCGTTGGGCCGTGAATACAGATTGCCAGGTCCTTTGTCATCCTTCCTGATTCAACCGTATCAATACAGACCTGCTCAAGGGTTTCTGCAAAATCAATCAGCTTCTGATTGCCATCAAGTTTGCCGCGATAAGAAAGCCCTCTGGTCCAGGCAAATATTGAAGCAATCGGATTGGTAGAAGTTTCTTCTCCCTTCTGATAGCGCCGGAAGTGTCTTGTAACTGTCCCGTGGGCAGCTTCAGACTCTATTGTTTTACCATCCTCGGTCATCAGCACTGAAGTCATCAGACCAAGCGACCCGAACCCCTGTGCTACAGTATCAGACTGCACGTCACCATCGTAGTTCTTGCAGGCCCAGACAAAGCCGCCCCTTGATTTAATGGCAAAGGCAACCATGTCATCTATCAGGCGATGCTCATAGGTTAGCCCGGCAGCGCTGAATTTTTCCTTAAATTCACTTTCGTAAACTTCCTGAAAGATATCCTTAAAACGTCCGTCATAGGCCTTTAGGATTGTATTCTTAGTTGAAAGATAAAGCGGCCTGTTCTTTAAAAGTGCGTAGTTAAAGCAACTGCGCGCAAAACTTCTAATGGAGCTGTCCAGGTTATACATCGCCATGGCAACGCCGGAGCCGGGATAAGCATAAACCTGGTGTTCTATCTTCTCACCGCCGTTTTCGGGTTCGAACGTGATAGTAAGCCTGCCTGCGCCGGGAACAGTAAAATCAGTTGCTTTATACTGATCGCCAAAGGCGTGTCTCCCAATTATAATAGGCTCTTCCCAGCCGCTTACCAGCCTGGGAACATTTTTACAGATAATAGCTTCTCTAAAAACGGTTCCACCAATAATGTTCCGGATAGTACCGTTTGGGGAGCGCCACATTTTCTTTAAGCCAAACTCTTTAACACGTGCTTCATCCGGCGTAATTGTGGCGCATTTAATGCCAACCCCGTATTCCTTTATAGCATTGGCAGCATCAATTGTTACCTGGTCGTCTGTTGCGTCCCTGTTTTTAATTGAGAGATCAAAATATACAAGCTTTAGATCCAGGTACGGAAGAATCAGCTTCTCTTTAATCATGCCCCAGATGACGTGGGTCATCTCATCGCCATCAAGCTCAACTACCGGAGTATCAACCTTAATTTTTTCCACGCTGACCTCAAAAGATTTTACTTAACATCAAGCAGTTCAACATCAAAGATAAGCTCTGCATTGGGGGGTATCACGCCACCAGCCCCGCGGCTTCCGTATCCGAGTTCAGGCGGAATAATTAGCCTGCGTTTTCCGCCTACTTTCATTCCGGCAACTCCTTCATCCCAGCCTTTTATGACGCGGCCTGCTCCGAGCGGGAAGGAAAAGGGCTGCCCCCGGTCAAGTGAGCTGTCAAACTTTTTGCCGGGCTTACCGGACTCACTCAGCCAGCCGGTATAATGAACAATAACTGTATGACCTTTTTCAGCCAGCTTGCCGCTACCGCTTTTTAAATCTTCGTATTTTAGTCCTGAATCAGTTGTCACAATTTCAGCCTCCGCATTCAGGCAAATAACAAACACCAGGAACAGGCAACTAAGCAGATATTTCATGTCTTACTCCCTTAATCAGGTTTTCAGGCTTAAAGGTTAAGATATTCCCGCGCTCAGTGCCAGTTTGTCTCGGCTGTCAGCGTATGCTGCCTAAATTATATGGTTTTTTACTCGTTGCAACCAGATTTTTCTTATTCTTCTTTTTTGAGTAGATCTCCTGAACAGGTTATAATCTCTTATCTATTCAGCCAGTTGTTAGTCCAGAGGAAGTTCTGCCAGAGGTGTCGTTGTTGTAGTATATGCAGTTTGACTATTATTCACGTAAGAACAAGCCAGCCCAATCTTCACCGCCAGATGCTCTAGGGGAAAGCTCTCTGCCAACCAGGGCTGATTTTCTGATTTCCGGAAAACTACTGAAGAATCTTATCAGCTTTAGTTCGCGCGAGAAATTAAAAGATCTGGTAAACAAGCCGGAATATCCCGGAGGCCTCACGCCACTTCAACGCGCCTGTCGAGATGGTGCTAGTGAGTTTACTGTAAAGCTGCTTCTGGCTGCTGGTGCCAACCCGGATACTACAGTTACTGTAAAAATTAATGGCAGAGAAGTTCAGTCGGTTACAGCTCTTCACCTAGCTGCTATTAATAGACATTATGGCCTCTATAAAATTCTGCTTAATGCCGGTGCAAACGATTCGATTCGCGATACTGACGATTATACCGCTGCAATGCATCTGTTTGCCCATATTCCACATGACAGTCTAAAAATTTTCAATCAGCTCCTTGCTTTAGATCTTATTCCAGTTACAGTTGAAGAAAAGGAACTTTTTGGTAACGCTGTAAAACAAGCCCTTATTGAGGCCTTGTTCAGCGCCGATAGATCCGTTATTACTAATATCCTCAAACTTATTGAAGATAATCCACGTATTTTTGATCGTGATTTAAGGTTCTATATTTTCAATCATGACAACACTCCTTTCTCAGATAACGAACATGATTCCTTTCTCATTCCGGCGCTTATCAAATCTGAGCATCCCCTATCAACCGAAATCTTTAAAAAACTTCTGTCACTGGGAGCTCTTTTCAACCGTGGATATATCAATGAATCTACTCAGACTGAACCGACAGCCATAAGACTTGCGGTTTTAAGTGGTGCTGACGACTTATTTAAATGCTTCCTTGAAGCGGGGGCTAACCCGCAAGCCTCCTTTCTTGACGGTCACTCAGTAGCTTCGCTGGCAATATCAAAAGGGCAAGGTGGTATTTTAAGGCTGGTCCGTGCTGCAGGAGTCACAACCAGAAAATTGTCCTACAAAGAAATTGCTGCCATAAAACAAACCCCGTACTTATACCATCTTGCAGACAAGGAAAACTGGCAAGAGTTAAGAAGAGTGCTGGCCGTTATAAAATTTCACCAGGACCAACTCGACGGTCGAGCTATAAATGCACTGCTGAATGCTCAGGACCAACATGGAGCGAACAAAGGTCTCCTGCATATTCTGGCTGAAAAGCCCTCCTTACCGAGGGATATTATCCGGACCGTTCTTACTTTTGAAGCAGCCGATCCAGTTGATGGTGACAACCAGCTTTTTATGGAATCTCCTATTTTTATAAGTGCCCGTGCTAAAAACTTATCAGCTCTTGAGCCGATGCTGGATAACCTTAAAACCCCACTGAAAGGCTACCAGGCTGAAACGCTTCTAAGGTCTCTCTTACTCGAAACCGCTGGTAACAAAAAAGTTGATATCAGGGCTTTTTTAAAAATAGCGGAGCACCCTGCACTCAAACTTCTAAACAATGATCAAAAGATCGATATGCTAGCTTTTAGGTTTATCGAATATCTTTCCTCCGGTAACTTCTGGGGAGCGGAATTCTTTTTACGTCAGATTATTGAGCACGGCTATGAAGGTAGTGAGATTAAAAGAATTGTTTCATCTGCCTCAAAAGAAGGCCTTAAACCAATCCATTTGCTAGTTGCCAAAAAAGTTGATGGGGAATTTGCTCCGCGTACTAACCGAAGGCTATTGGAGCTGATGCTGATGTACAGCGAAAACCCTAATCTGACAGCAGCCCAATATCCGCCTAATTTCCCGGATAGCACAGGACTTCCTCCAACTACTATTAATATTTTGGCCGCAAATGAAAACATTCCTTTACTGCATATTATGTTCGAGGAGCTGAAACCTGATTCAAGTACTGTAACAGACGCTCTAAGACTGTTCCTCCTTAATAAGACACCACAACAACACTCCCATCAAGACTTACAAAATCACGATACAGCTGTGACTATTGAGCTTTTTCAGGAATATGGAGCTGATATCCCGAGTCTTAAAAAACACGGCAAGGAAATTTTCTCGGCGCTTATTCAAGCCGGTGACTTTGCTGCAATAAAATACCTCGATCAAAATGGTCTCGAATTCATTAAAAAAGATGCTGCTGTTACCTACGAGGTTGGACATGGAAGTACCGCTAAACGGGTTCCAGCATCGGAGTTCCTTGAGCTGTTAACATCTGAGGCTTCTTATCAGGTTCTCCAGTATGATAAAAAACTCAGGCAGGAACTGGCAGCTCTATATACTCAACGTGAAAACCCTTACCATCTTTACTTATATATTAAATCATTAAAAGAAGCTTTGGGCGAGAAACAGGAAAGCGGAGGTCTTTATCTTTTAAAACTTATGCCGCACCTGCTGTTTGCTTACGAAGAGGGCTCTGTTTCATGGCTTGCCAGGAAAATAGAGGGCCATTTTGACAGCAACCCTCATTTGCACGGCCAGCCCTATGTATATGAACCTGAGCTACTGCTCTTAATTCACAGGGGTGCTACCGGATCCCGCTCAGAAGCAACAATTGACCCTCTAACAGCATCGCTGACCGGAATTACCAGGTTTATGAATCAACAAATAAAGGTCGATGGACACCGCATCAATAACTGGGGGGATATTGGGGCGCTAACCTTCAGCTTTCAGTTCTGGCGCTTTGACAGTGAAAGAATAATCGGCCAGTCCGCCAGTGGGGACCTGGTGGTTGAACCTTCGCTCCTTGAAAAATTCGGCCTGGATCCATCACCGCCGCGTGAAACTGATTACCTTCCGGATAGCAGCAATCCGTTTCCCGCAAAAGATGATCACTACCTTGGAAACGGATTTATCCACTATCCAAACTCAGATAAAGTTTCCTTTCCGGTTAAAAATCCCGACGGAAGCTTTAGAATAGAGTCTCTTGATCCTGAAACTTTTATTGAACTGAGAAGGGCGTATATCCTCGTCAGCAACCCTGCCCATGGAACCCTGCTGATAAGAAACTCCTCGCGTGTTTTTGGGCGTGACCGATTTAACCATCCGGCCTATTGGTGCCCGCCTGACGAGGGGAATTTTTCGGTTAAAGAGCTGTTGAATCTAACTCCGGATTTTATTGACAGTTATCACCGATCAAGGTCACGCGAGTTTTTCTCAATAATAGACCCCGTCATTAACCGCGAGCCGGACTTTGATTACCATATTGGATTTCTCCTGCGGGAAGTTAAGGGGCTAAAGCAGGCTTACAGCAGCTGGAAGTTTGATTCCCACATTGCTACTGCCTGGCAAAAAGATAAGGAGAGCAATTTGTTAGAGCTTAAAGGCGGCCACTATTCCCCTGGTTTTCCGGAGCTTGTTAATTTCCTTACTGAGCGTTACCGGCAGGTAAGCTATGGCGCCTTAAGACCCGGCGCTCTTCCGGCGCTGGCAGGGGTGCGTCCCGACTATCCGCCCTGGAGCCCTTACCCTTTTCACGAAAAAGATGGAACTTTAGCGCGTTATTTTGTATTAAATACTGAGAGACTGTGGGCATTGAAGCTTTTAGCTGAAGACAGCCAGTCGGAAAATACTGGGCGGGAGTTAAACGATACCGGACTTATCAACTTTCTGCAGCAGGCAGTTTTAGATCCGCAAGCAGAGCTGGTAATGCTTACAGCACCTGAAGTTTAATGGAGATGGTAGCAATGGAAACTCTCGTAGAGAACACAGCGGTAAAGAACGGAGCGCTCGATCCGGCATCACTTAAAGAGGCCTCCCTACCGAAAGCAGGGGATGCGCCGGTTAAAACCCCGAAGCCCGATACTAAGCCTGTGCCTGCCCCGCATGAACCGCAGAGGAGGCCTCAAAGATTTACACCGCCGGCACCCGATTTTGATCCCAGGCCAGAACCCGATCCGGGAAAAGAAGACTATGAAACCTGCCAGGGTTAATAAGATAAAGCTAGTCTTTTGCCTTAGCCCTGATTGTAACTTTACCGTCTTTTACGGCCACCTTAAAGACTAGTTTTTTATTGCCGTGTTTTTCGCGGTAACTTTTAGCACGCTTTATAAGTGACTTTTTAAAAGCATTAAAATCAATATCCTGTTTTCTGCCCGTCTGCTTTTCAAGCGCGCGCCGATAATTATCATAAAGAGTGCGCATACTTTTATCGGCTTTTCCAACCTTTGTATTTTCACGGGCAACCTCAAGTGCGCGGCGCTCTCTTAAGTTCGCTTTAAAGACATCACGGGAATATGTTCCCTCTTCGCGCTCCCTTAAAACTCTCTGCCAGTAATTGTTATAGGTCTGGTAACGGCTCTCCAGCGTGCGCAGTCTGAAGTTCATCTGTGAATTTTTAAAAGGTGCGTTAACAAGCTCCCTTATTTTTCTTTTAACGGCACTGTGCTGCTTATCCGGTGAAAAGGGCACGATCCCCAAAAAGTACTGTTCATAGTCAACTTTAAGTTCGGCTATCATCCGTTCCAGCAGATCCAGCTCAGCGCGCAGGTCCAGTTTTTCAAATGCTCTTTCGCGCAGGTCTTTCTTCGACTTGGGATCGCCGCTGTACATTTATCTCCAAACTGGTAAGATAGCCCGTGTGTAACTTATTAGTATCTTTAGTATCTATCGTAACTTTAAGAGATTTTATAAAGCTACCTGCGCCAACCTTTTTGGGGGGCTAACTTATGGAATCAATTGCTATAATTATACTGGCAGCCGGCCTCGGTAAGCGCCTCGGGCGCAGTTACCCCAAGGTGCTCGAAAAGACAGAAGATGGGATTCCGCTGATTAAAAGGGTGCTGGAGAGTGCTCTGGTCCTCAAGCCCGAAAAACTCGTCGTTGTAACCGGACACGGAAGTGATGCCGTAAAAGAAGAGCTGTCATCTTATTCTGAAACCACCCCTTCAATCGAATATGCTTTCCAGAAGGAACAGCTCGGTACCGGCGATGCCGTAAGAGCGGCCCTGCCACTTCTTAAAACCTTTAGCGGAACAGTACTGGTCCTATATGGAGATGTGCCGCTTCTTAAAACGGAGACCATTAACCGTTTTTTAACCTGCCATCAAAAGGAAAAAGCAACTGTATCAGTTATGACTTTTGAATGCAGGGAGGAAAATTCTTACGGCCGCATAGTAAAAACATCTGATGGCCGCTTTATAGCTGAAATTATAGAGGCAAAAGACGCCTCTTTTAACGAACTTCAAATAAGCGAGGTAAACTCCGGCATAATGGCTGTAGACTCTGCTTTCCTTGCCCCTGCTGTTGAGGCTTTAGAAAATAAAAATGCGCAAAAAGAGTATTATCTTACAGATATTGTTAAACGCGCGACTGATGAGGGCCAGACGGTTATACCTTTTAAGGTGGATGCCGGAGAGGTTCTGGGAGTAAACGATCTCTGGGATCTGGATCTTATTAACCGTAAGATTAGAAGTGAAAGAATCAAGAAGCTGATTAAAGCAGGCGTTGTCATAAAAGAACTTGATTCCTGTTTTGTTGATGCCTCTTCTAGAATCGCAGCAGGTGTTGAGATCGGCCCGGCTGTACAGATTCTAGGCGATACAACCATTGAAAGCGGGGTTGTAATAGAGGGTACTGCTTACATTAAAGACTCAAAAATCTCTTCGGGCGCGCGCATTAAACTTGGCTGCAGAATTGAAGGGGCACAAATCGGTGAAAATGCACAGGTTGGCCCCTTTGCTCACATAAGACCTGGGTCTTCACTTGGAAAAAATGTTAAGGTTGGAAATTTTGTAGAAACCAAAAAGGCCGAATTAAAAGAGGGCGCTAAGGCTTCGCATTTAACCTACCTTGGTGATTGCTCAGTGGGAAAAGATGCCAATATAGGCGCCGGAACTATTACCTGTAACTACGATGGATATAAAAAATACCGCACAGAAATCGGTGACGGGGCCTTTATCGGTAGCAACACTGCACTGATTGCGCCTGTAAAGATAGGTGCTGGAGCTACGGTAGGAGCTGGTTCTGCCATAGCAAAGGATGTATCTCCGGATGCGCTGGCACTAACCCGCGCTGAGCAAAAAGAGATTGCGGGCTGGACAGAGAAAAAGCGTAAGAAAATGGAGGAGTCATGATAACACACTGATCCTAAATCAACTCTCCTTCCCACAACATCCGGAAAAAACTGTTGACTGGTATTATTTCAATTCCATCTTCAGTTGTTCTTGGCGCTGATTCTCTGCAAATTACTATACTTCTTTTAAAAGAAACCTCCTCAGAGAGTGCTCGCAATCCTTTTAAATCTCGCTCCGAAATTCGCTCGCTGGCTTTTATCTCTATAGCAAGCTCTTCACCTATGACCGCATCAACCTCCAACTTTGTTGTGCTGCGCCAATAATTAAGCGGCAAATCAATTCGGTTATAATCCAAATATGCCTTTAGTTCTAAAATTATCAGGTGTTCAAGAGCAGCACCATATTCAGGAGAGCCTGCCATAACACTTTTACGTTTCATTAAATAGTTCGCAACGCCTGTATCAAACAGGTAAAATTTTGATGTTGCCACGGGTTTACGCTTTGACGTTTTTCTATAAGGTTCAAGCCGGTAGGCTACCAGCGTATCAACTAATATCTGAAAATACTCTCTTACTGTTCTTGCAGGAACGCCTGCGTCACTTCCAACCTTATTGAAGTTTACCTGCGCTCCGTTACAGAGCGCTGCAACATCTAAAAATCTGGAGAATTTTTCTATTGATCTTATAAAGCCTTCTGCCTGTATTTCTTCGCGTAGATATGTTCCCACATATTCTTTAAGATCGTCCCATGGACTGGCTGAATTAATTACAGCCGGCAAACTTCCTGTAGCCAGCCGATCATCAAGCCGCTCATAGTTCAGCTCTTTTGATACCAGAGGATAAAAAGGAACTTTCCAGGCTCTGCCGGCCAGTGTGTTAACACCGCCGCGTTTAAGCTTTCTGGCGCTACTGCCGGTAAGAATAAACCGCAGGTTTTTGTGTGATTCTATTAATAGATGTACTTCGTCAAGAAGAACCGGAAGTTTTTGTACCTCATCAATAATTATGATTTTTTCAGTGCCCCTGAGACGCTGCCTGATTAGTTCCGGCCTTAAGCTCAGATCGCGGAAAACGTCTGCTTCCAGTAAATTGTAATAAACCGAATCCGGATAATACTTTTTAAGATAGGTTGTCTTCCCGGTCTGACGCGGCCCAAAGAGAAACACCGACCGCTGCTCTAATATCCGGGAAATATTTAATATTCTATCATATATGTACATTTGGCATCTATTATGCCGGATTTAATCAAATCTGGCAATATAGTTGCCGATTTTCAGGGAACTTCTTTAATGGCTGCTGCGATGCTGTCCGCCACATAACATACATTACCAGGTGTTATTGCTGCTACGTTAATCCTACCGTTAGGCAGCATAAAGACAGCTGATTCATCCTCAAGACGCTCTACCTGGCCGGGTCGGATTCCAACATAAAGTGCGAACATTCCCTTCTGTTTATCAATACCATAAAGAGGAAGACCTTTTTCATTAAATTTTTCCACCATAAGTTCGCGTCTTTCCTGGATTCCGGCGCGGTAGCCGTTGACTTCCTCAATCCAGCCAGCCCTTAGAGAATTGTCAGCAAATATCTCCGCCATAACGCGCGCTCCAAATGCAGGAGGGTTTGACCAGGTTGTGCGTGCAATTTCTTTAAGATTACCCAACACATTACCTTCAGAAAGGGCCGGATCCTGACTAACAACAATTAGTGCTCCTGTTCTCTGGTCATAAAGCCCCGCATTTTTGGAAAAAGAATATGCCACCAGAGTATCTACCCCAGCCTCGGCAAAAACCCTAGGGGCAAGGGCGTCTTCTTCAAATCCGTTTCCAAAGCCCTGGTAGGCCATATCAAAAAAAGCGATATGTCCGCGTTTGTTAAAGGTGTCTGCCAGCTCAAGCCACTGCTCCGGAGAGGGATCAACCCCGCTTGGATTGTGGCAGCAGGCATGCATCAAAACAGCGCTACCTTCAGGAAGAGACTGAATGTGTGCATTCATACGGTCAAAATCCAGCTCTCCTGTTTTAATATCAAGGTAGGGGTATCTCTCCGATTTAAGACCAGCTTCTCCTATTACTTTATGGTGATTTCCCCAGGTTGGGTCACTTACATGAACAGAAGACACGCCGGCTCTTCCAAGAAACTCCACCGCCAGCCTGACCGCTGCTGTTCCTCCCGGGGTTTGAACAGCTTTAATCTTCCCCGCAGAAATTAGCGGGTTGTCTTCTCCTAAAACCAGGTTTACGACACCTTCGTTAAAGGCTCGAAGCCCCTCTATGGGCAGATAACCCCCGTTAATTTCTCCGGTGCACTGTTTTTCAAGCACCCTTCTTGCGGCCTCCTTAACCGCTTCGGGCAAAGGCGTTACTCCGCGATCGTTCCGATATATGCCGACACCAAGATTTACAGCATGAGGATCCTTTATTAAACGCTCCTCAAACCGGGCCATCATAGCAAATATTTGATCTTCGGCCGGATCGGGAAGTTTTGAGAAAGCCGAACCGGTTTTTCGCCTCGGCTCTGGCCTCCACGCCTGCCCCCGTGAATCTTCATGATCGGGAGCCAACCATACTAATCTTTCGTCGCCACCGGCAGTATAATCCTCTGAATTCGGCTCTTGATTTTCGCCTTTTCTATTAGGGGTATTATCTGGTTCGAGCATTCTAGTCTCCAAAAATTAAAACAAAATAACCCTGTTCAATTAACGAACGGGCAAGCTAAAGAGCTATGTAAAGGATTTTTACGGCTTTAAAGAGAACAGCCCAATCTTGATTGAGCGCTACACAACATCATAAAACCGATTAAATAAGAGGGACACTCTGTCAACCAACAGAAATTTTACCAGAACTTGTTATAACTAATCAAACAAAAGCACGCAGAAATGGCTGGCTTTAATTTATAACGATTACTCCTTCTGTCGCAGCAGCTTTTTTAGCCCTTGCGGCAACCTTTTTACGGCGGTTTTTAAGCTTTTTTTCATCACGCCTTTTTCGCTTTGCCTTTGTCTTTTTTGCCAGTGAAGCCATAATACTATCCCCGTAAACTATTTATTGAAGGCAAACCCTAGCGAATTTAACGGGTTAAGTCAAGCGGAGGCGCTATGCTTAAACTTGTGGTCACTTTTCACAGTACACTGCCAGTCTCTTTATGGCCGGCATTGCCCTCAGGTCATTTAGGGCAGCGTTTCTAAGTTGCCTCACACGCTCCCGTGAAAGCCCGTCCAGATAATCTCTTCCAATCTCTGACAGAGTATGAGCATTTTCACCGTTTAAGCCGTAATACAGCTCGATAATCCTGGCCCGGCGTTCATGTTCCGGTGATATTTGCCTGTATGTATTTAGAGCTTCAATGACACCGTCATCCCGATCCTGATTTTCAATGGCACTCAGAAGATCTTCCCTGCTCTTATCAGGCAACACATTTCCCAGCATGCTTTTGCCATCAGCTGAAAGAGGCTCTTCAAGTGACAGAGGCTCCTGATCAAGCGATAACAGGGACATAACTTTTTCTTCATTTATGCCTTTACTTAGTTCGGCTACACCCTTCAATAGTTCTTCTTCTGATGGCTTACGTCCAAGTTTCTCTGTAAGTTTCTTTTCAACTTTTTCTGTTTCCTTCAGGTATAAGAAGTCTAAAACTTCACTTAAAGACGGCTCTCTTCTAAGATCATCTTGAAGGTTTGTAATTGCCTGTATAAGTTTCTTTCTCTCAACCTGCTTGTTTACCGGTAGATATACGGTTCTTCCGTGCTGGGCCATCTCTCTATTAATCGACTGCCTTATCCACCAGACCGCATAGGTTATAAACCTGTATCCTCTACTGGCATCAAATCTTTCGGCAGCCTTTATCAGACCCATATTTCCGGCCTGAATTTTATCTTCTAGATCAAGAGGCCCGGGGACTTTCTTGGCCACACTAACAACAAAACGTAAATTTGCATTAACCAGTTCGTCTAGTGCTTCTTTATCGCCTCGGGCTATCCTCTCGGCCAGAACCACTTCGCGTTCTCTGCTTATTAGGGGGTATCTGTTAATATCGCGCAGATATATGCCCATCGCATTTCTTTCGACCCTGCCACTTTGTGCCGACGGTATGTTCTCAGACGGTTTTTCTGATAGTTCAGGCGGTCTTACAATGTGAAGATCGGGAAGCGCTTCAGGGCTTTCTCTATTAGGTGTTATCTGTGTTAATGCTGATAATTCAGTGCCCATATACATATCCACAACAGTCGTATCAAATATTATACAGCCCCTGCTGAGCTAAGAAAGCTCGCCCTGGTTTTACTTTTCAGTTAAGGGTTAAATGTCTAAATATTTGGTATTAAGCGCATTTTCTTCAATAAAACGGCGACGGGGTTCCACCTCGTCTCCCATTAATATAGAAAATACGCTGTCAGACTCGAGCGCATCCTCAATATTAACCTGCAACAACCTTCGCTTCGAGGGGTCCATGGTGGTCTCCCAGAGCTGTTCCGGATTCATCTCCCCGAGACCCTTGTAACGGCTTATTGAAAGCCCCTTTCTCCCGAGCCGGTCAATTTCTGATACCAGCTCTTCGTAGCTGTTACATAAAGAGAGTTCCTTTTCACCGTCCACTTCTTTGAGCTTAAAAGGTGGTTTTCCAAGTTTTTCTGCGCCTTTCAGAATATCTGCCAGCTTTCTGAATTCCGCCCGGAGAAACTGCTCGCGGCCAAATTCAGTTTTTCTCTCGGCACCCTTAAGACGGGTTTCAACAACCAGCCTGTAGAAGGTGTCCTTCTGCTTGATTTCCGCCTGTATTTCCCCCACTGCCTTACCAGAGAGATTGTTAACAAGCTCTTCCTTAATACCCTCCAGTGCCTGTCTGTCCTGGAATATTTCCTGCTTTCTGTCGAGCAGCAGCGCCGCAAGTTCCCTTATCACCCGTGCATCTTTTCTCTCTTTGTGAAACACATTTAAAAGCGAGGGAATTAATTGAAGCATTAAAACCTGCTGTTTAAGGTTTCCGGAATCCGTTATTTTTCCGTCAGCTGATTCCAGTCTTACACCTGCTGTTCCACCGGATACAATTAAATCAGCAAACTCTTCTTCGTCCTTAATGTACTGTTCAACCTTTCCGCGCTTTACTCTGTAAAGCGGTGGTTGAGCTATATAAAGATGCCCCCGTGCTACCAGCTCCTGCATCTGCCTGTAAAAGAAGGTGAGCAATAATGTTCTAATGTGGCTTCCATCAACATCCGCATCAGTCATTATTATAACTTTATGGTAACGAAGCTTATTGATATCGAAATCTTCTGATCCAATTCCGGTTCCCAGTGCTGTTATAATCGTCCGGATCTCTTCAAAGGCCAGCATGCGGTCAAAGCGGGCCTTTTCAACGTTTAAAATCTTACCCTTTAGCGGCAGGACGGCCTGGTTCGCTTTATCGCGGGCCTGTTTGGCCGAACCCCCGGCAGAGTCACCTTCTACCAGAAAAATCTCTGACTCCTCCGGGTTTTCGTTCTGACAATCCGCCAGTTTTCCGGGAAGGGCTGCTGAGTCAAGTGCTCCTTTACGGCGCACAAGTTCACGTGCCTTACGCGCTGCTTCCCTGGCACGTGCTGCTTCAAGCGCCTTATTTACTATTGCTTTCGCAAGCGGCGGATTCTCTTCAAGAAAACGTGAAAGGTTTTCTCCTACAATTGTTTCTACAAAACCTTTCACTTCATGGTTTCCTAATTTTGTTTTAGTCTGACCCTCAAACTGCGGCTCGGGAATTTTAATACTTATAACCGCACAGAGACCTTCACGGGCATCGTCTCCACTTATACTCTCACCATTTCTTAAGAGATCGTTTTTATTAGCATAATTGTTTATTGTTCTTGTAAGCGCTGCTTTAAATCCGGCCAGATGAGTTCCGCCCTCTGTGGTGTTTATGTTGTTGGCGTAAGTAAATACATTTTCCTGATACTCTTTGTTATATTGCAGGGCAACTTCCAGAGACAGGTTGTCTTTTTCGCCTGAGAAATATATCGGCTCCGGAAAAAGCGGGCTTTTAGCTTTATTTACGTGTTCAACGAAGCTCTTTATACCTCCTTCAAAGAAAAACTCTTTGCTTTTGCCTGATCTTTCATCGCTAACAGTAATTTTCAGACCGGCATTTAAAAAAGCCAGCTCGCGCACTCTGTGCACAATAGTATCGTAATTAAAGCCCTTTACTTCTGTGAAGATTGTGTGATCGGGATAAAAGGTTACCTTGGTGCCCGTCTTATCGGTTTCGCCAATAACCTTCAAAGGCCCCAGCGGCTCTCCTCTCCTAAATTCCATAAAATGACGCTTACCATTCTGGCAGACTTCTACTTTTAACCACTCAGAAAGTGCATTTACGACCGAGACACCAACACCATGAAGACCGCCGGAAACCTTATAAACATCCTTTTCAAACTTTCCGCCGGCGTGCAATTTGGTCATTACAACCTGCACGCTGCTGACACCCTCTTCCGGATGAATTCCAACCGGGATTCCTCGTCCGTTATCCTCAACGGTAACTGAACCATCAACGTGAATAGTTATATCTATTTTGTCACAGTGGCCCGCCAGAGCTTCGTCAACTGAGTTGTCCAGAACTTCGTAAACCAGGTGGTGATAACCGCGATCGAAGGTGTCTCCAATGTACATTCCCGGACGCTTGCGGACGGCTTCAAGCCCTTCCAGGATTTTTATCTTTCCTGCATCATAATTTATATTTTCATCAGCTTCTTCTGCTGGATGTCCTGTCATTTTACTTCCGACTAAACATGTTCAAAAAGGTTTCAGTTCTCAGACGGTATTAATCTGCCACTAACATAGCGTTCCAAGGGCCTTTCTGTTAACAGCAGTCTACGCCTGTTTTTCCTGTAATATCAGGCAATAAAGCTCTTTTTTCTTTAATCTGAGCTAATTTTCCTCGATTTTCTTGTATTATAAACAGCTTAAGGGGTTATGGTAAAGCGCTTTTAACAGCTATTTTTAATAATTTCGTGTTTAATTTCAAGTTGTTATCTGAATACAGCGATCTCCTGCAGCTGCGCTCTAAAAGGTGTTACTACGGGGCCCGGTTTGCCCTCCCACACGGCTCTTTCCGACAATTTTTTCCATCGATAAAACCCTGCCGTCCTCAACCGCAAACTGTTTACTCTCAGCACCTGGCTCTTTTTTACCTTCAAATTCTGTTCCCGTTATAAAAATCTGGCAACGGTGGTCAGTAACTGTTTTATACAGCTGCTCTCTTCTAATACTGTCCAACTCTGAATCAAGATCATCTAGCAATACCAGTGGAGCCTCTCCCAGATAATCAGCAAGTAGATCCAGAAGTGCCAGTTTTAAAGACAATATTATCGTTCTTGCCTGCCCCTGCGAAGCATACTCTCGCGAGGGTTTATCGTTTAACCATATAATTATGTCATCCCTGTGTGGTCCGATAATACTGATTCTGTTTTTTATTTCTCTATCCTGATAGCTTTGCATTTTATCTAAAATCTCTTTTTTATTTGGTGCTTTTGGATCATTAACGGCGTTACTTACCAGTTCTAGTTTTATACTTTCTTTGTTTCTGCTTAGCCTGTTCATATAC
>RFHI01000033.1 GCA_003696425.1 Candidatus Dadabacteria bacterium
GGAAAAAAGAAAAGTAAGCAAAAGAAAATCAATTAATCATAAGAATACTTCCCGAGCAGGATCGAACCGACTGCCCCGCAGAGAAAATACTGCTTCTATGCGATACGCATAGCGTATCGCCTCCCCGATCGGGTCCACTTACTTTTCTTTTGGAAAAAAGAAAAGTAAGCAAAAGAAAATCAATTAATCATAAGAATACTTCCCGAGCAGGATCGAACCGACTGCCCCGCAGGGAAAATACTGCTTCGATCCTATTAATCCTCAACCTTCTTAAACCACTTACGAAACAGTTTATCCTCACTGCTCTTAGTTAAACTTCCCAGGGGTAGTTCAATCTGCTCTGTCTTTCTTCCGGGGACACAGAGAGAACCATTACAGCCCAGCCACTTGATTTTAGCCATGACAGTTATTTTATCGCCAGTAGACCGGGCTTTAACTTTAAAGGGAGCAAAAAGTAATACACTATCAGAATATCCGTTAGCTGTAAGTTCTCCCTGCTTAAACTGCTCATGCTCGGGCCACTTAAGTTCCCCAATCTCTAAATCATCTGTATGCGCAAATTTTACTGAAGTCGGAAGCCCGGATTCGCCGGGATGCTTCCAGTAAATATGCCAGCCCGGTTTTAATTCAAAAAGAGCACCGACATAAAACTCCTTGCCGGCCTCAACCCGGCTGACGTTCGATATCAGCTTTACTTTGACAAAGTCATGCGGAGTGGAAGCAGCCTGCACCAGCTGCGGGCCTGTAAGCACAAGTAAACACAATATTACAGCAGCAAATTTACGGTACATAAGCTCCTCCTGTTTCTAATGATCTGTAAGAATCATAAAGACCGGAAGAAGTTTCAATACTGCCTGAACTGAACAGATCTCCTGATAAACTAACCTCTCCGGAGCTATCCACAATTAAAAATGTTTGGCCGTGTTTGCCTAAAAATTCAAAGGCTGCCTGCCTTCCCTGAAGCATCGCAATAGTTGCCATGCTTCCGGCCGCAAGACACGAGGGCGAATACACAGTTACCGACTGCAGATCAGAGACCGGCCAGCCGTTAAAAGGGTTCAAAATATGACAGTAACGCCTGCCGTTTACCGTCATAAAGCGCTCATAGTCTCCACTTGTTGCAATAGCACCCCTAAAAAGCGCAGCTCGAGCTATCACGGAACCTTCTCTCCGGGGATGCTTTACCCCTACAATCCAGGGACTCCCGTCAGGACGGGGGCCGACAGCTGCAATATCACCATTTAAATTGACAAAGCCGTGCTGCATGCCCGCTTTTCTAAGAAGCACTACAGCGCGATCCACCGCATATTCCTTGCCAAATCCACCAAAATCAATCTCCATTCCTTTTACCAGCAATCTTATACGCGGATATTTCCAACTAACCTTTTCCCAGCCAATTAAGGGAAGAACCTGTTCCAGCTGCGCAGTGGTCGGCACTCTCTTAAGATTAAAATCCCAGGCCCGTCTTAAAACACCGCTAGTAATGTCAAAAAGCCCCTCGCTTAAATGAAAGCAACTGTCGGCAAAATCCAGTAGATCGGCTGTCTCATCATCCACTTTAACGACACTTTCGCCGGCAGCAGCGTTAATTTCGTATACAATGCCGCATTTAAGATAACGTGAATATTTATGCTCTATGCGCCGAACCTCCTTCTCTACAATCTCAAAACCAAGCCGCGCCTCTGTTACCGACCGGCTGTACAGGGCAACAACGTTCGTTCCACCCATTGCCTTGAAAGTATACTGAAACAGTTTCACCTTAAAACTCCTTGCTGAATCCGAGTAGAATATAGCTGCTCACCAGGTCATCCATTCCGGGAGTACCGGGAGAAATAGCCCGCATACCATTAGCCGTATAAGTTACAAAGAGAGCCAGATCGGCTGAAAACCCGTGACCAAAATCACGGATAACTTTAAATCCAAAGGAAAAACGCCCAAATCCGCTTAGACGCTGATCGGCTGTATACAAATCCCCCTCTTCTAAAACCGGGGGAAAAGAAGTGCTGAAAAAGTCTGCCTCGCTTTGAGTGTAGTAGCGGATACTTGGGCGTATTAACCAGCGCTCATCCTCACCCAATGGTTGATACCAGGCCACTTCAAACATATGCGAACTTATGCCCCAATTGTCATTGTAAAACCTGTAATCAACGTGAAGCGATGCATCAAAGGATTCAACGTAATGCACGTACCTGGTGAGCCAGGCCAGCAGCGTGCGGTTATCAGGCCTGCTGTCAAAAGGTTTATAGGGATCGCTAAGGTATCCATACTGCCGTCTCAAGGCAATGTTCGATTGGACAAGTGAGTCCGGATCCAGAACCTGGGTAATGCCAATCAGGGCCCCTACTTCACCGCGAAACTCCGATAGTTCAGGATTGTTGGTAGATCTTACCTCATCATTACTGCCCTGGATGCCAAGGGTAAGAGTAGTATTTTTATCATCACTCCAGACGCGGGTAACTAAATTTCCTCCAAGCGAATCGTAATCATCTTCCGAGGAAAAGCCTGCTCCAGCAGATATACTAAAGTTCTCAAAGTACTGTGTAACGGTAAAATCTCCCGCTTCTCTTTGGTCTTCAATACCCTTACCTGATGCGCCGGTTAAAGTGTCATGATAAAGGGCAGAGGCCCCGGAAACGGTATCAATTACAAAGCTGCCCTCAATCGAAGTGTTTTCAGCTAGCGGGGCTTCAAACCAGAGCATCGGTGCTTTAACGGTGATGCGGTTTTTTTTGCCACCCTGCCAGTCTTTATAGTAGGTATACTTAAAACGGAAAGTTGTATTTTCCGGCATAGACTGCGCAAGCGCACAGTCA
>RFHI01000248.1 GCA_003696425.1 Candidatus Dadabacteria bacterium
GCCGATAGTTCTTTTAGACCCGCTCTGAGGCGGGTTATGAGTGCGGTTTGGCTGCAAATGGCCGGGTGGGGCGTATTGCGCAGAAGTTAAGCTTCAAAAGTTTGTTAGGGAGATAGAGGTTTTGCCGGAAGCAGTTACCCAGGAACCAGCGGTTCTTGTAATTGATGATAATCCTCTCATTATTAACGTTCTAAAGAGTCTCTTAAGCTCTGAAAACTACCATGTTTATACCTGTAACGACGGTACTGAAGCAATTGATCTGCTCGATCAGAAAGACGTGGACGTAATTATCTGTGATGTAATGATGCCTAATATGGATGGCTATGAGCTGCATAAAAAAGTTAGAGAAAACGAAGAGCTTTCCCATATTCCGTTTGTATTCCTTACTGCACTCGGTGAAGACGATGATATAAATCGCGGTAAAGAACTGGGTGCTGATGATTACCTGGTAAAGCCATTTGATCCGCGTGAGCTTTTATCGGTTGTTAAGGGAAAAGTAGCAAGGTCGCGCTCGCTGCGCGAATATTCCGAGAAGAAATACGACGGTTACCGCAAGAAAGTCATTCATACGCTCTCGCATGAATTTCGCACTCCGCTGGTTGCCATAAATACCGGCACAGAGCTTTTGCTTGATCAGCAGGGGCGGCTCGATCCCCAGAAAACAGCCCATCTTCTGGAAGCAATTTACCGCGGCGGGCAGCGGCTTGAAAGACTGGTAAATGATTTTATGCTGCTTCAGCAGATTGAGGCAGGTATAGCCAAAAGGATGTATCAGCAGCGGGCTACAGAGCTTGATTTAAATGACTCTGTTGAACAGCTGGTTAATGGAGTAAGAGAAGAACTCGAAAAAGAGGGCTTTAAGCTATCTGTTAAGAGCTTTAACAGCAATTTGATGGTCTCTGCCTATGAACCGCAGATTCATGACATACTTAACAGAGTAATTGATAACGCCCGCAAGTTTCATTCTGAAGTGCGTGAGATTGAAGTTGTTATTTACAGGCAGGAACATGAAGCTGTTGTTGAGGTTCGCGATCGTGGCATCGGTTTCGATGTAGAAAAGATCCAGGAGGTAATTGATGTCTTCGGACAGCTTGATCGTGAGCGGCTTGAGCAGCAGGGCGGCGGACTCGGGCTTGCCATAGCCAACCGCTACGCAGCTATTCACGGCGGCCGGCTTGAGTTTGAAAGCAGAAAGGGCGGGGGTACTACTGTGGCACTGATATTGCCGCTATCCGGCAACTAATAGTTACAGATTAAAACCCGAAAAAAGTTTCAAGACCCTGATAGCCTGTAATATTTCCGGCAGGATTCCAGACGTCTTTCATGTCAACTTTACCGTCACCGTTAAAGTCCCCGCGTTGGCAGCCTGCCGGCATCTGTCCGCGGGCTGAAGCCTTAAAGCATTTCTGAAAAGCCTTTACATCTTCAAGACCTACTCTTGCGTCACCATTAAAATTACCGAGTGACTCGGTGTTAATAAGAGGAACGGTTTTACTGATAAAATACACAAAATCTATTCCTGCAATGTTTATGTCAATTCTAAAGGTAATAAAGCCGTCTAGCTCGTAGTTAATACCAAAAGTACAGCTGTTGGTAACTTTAATAACACCATCAGGCCCACTGTAGCTGGCTTGACAGCTGTACTGTCTGGTCTTTAACTCTTTATCAATAAGCTTTCCTACCATTTTTATAAACAGAGTTGTATTAAGCTGATCCACTACTTCAAGCCAAGAAGTGATAAAGCCTCCACTGCCACCGTGAATGGCGGCATTAAACGCCTTTACCTGCCAGCTTCCCGGGGCATTTAAAGCCATTCCGGTACCGGTACTGCTTTTAAGTACTATAGAGGGTGGCAGCGCGCCTGATAGGCATAAGAGCATCGCACGTTTCAGCTTTTTTGCTGCCCTAAGACGCTTAAGTATTTTTTTACTTCTGGAAAGTTTGTAAGCAACTGCCAGAATTTTTATCTTACGCGAAAGTTGACGTTTTAGTTTCTTAACATTTTCTATCTTTGTAATATCACCCTGCTTTACAAAGCCTACTGTGCCCTCTTGGGCACTGAAGCCGCTTGAAGTAAGCTCTCTAAGGCAGGCGTACTGTTTTTTTTTAAATTTGCCCTGAAGCAGCGTTACATGATCGCTAAACTCTAGTTGCGCCCGGGCAGGGCTTACTACCATAAGGAGCATAAGAACAATTGATAAGCCTCTGACAGGCAGATCATAATAATTTTTTGAAGAAATTCCGGATAAAGTTTTCATATAAATACTGTTGGCCTGCTTAAAAATATCGGTCAATTACAACTTCTGCAAGACTGGCAGCACCAGAAAACGGAGTAATTATATTGCCGGATAATTGCTTATTCAAGATTCAGGTGGGCGGGCTTTTTTGGGGAATCTGGATCGAGATTATCAACTATACAAAAATACTTGGGCTTTAGCGCCTTTTATGTTTTGATAGCCGAAAGAGTTAATTACAGCAGGAGTATTAAGATGCGGCACTTATTATTTTCGCTGGTTGTTTTAGCAGTTGTATTTGAACATACAGATGCTCTGGCAGCATCAGGCAGAAAAGGCGGGGGCCGCGTTAAGTGCCCTAAAATAATCGCTGATAAGGATACCAAGAGGTACAAAAAGGGGAGATCATATGCCTGCTACCGGAAGGTTAAGGCAGCCAAGAAGAAGGGCTATGTAAGCGACACTACTGCCCGCATGTCGCTTGACGGAAACTGGCAGATGACTCTCGGCGATCCGGTAAATGAATGTCCCTCCGGGGTAACCCCGCCGCCTCCCGGGGGCACTTCCAGTGCAACCCTGACCTTTACCGATGTGGGGGACCAGGTAATTATGTTTTCAGATCTTGTCGGCCCAGCCCCTCAGGCTGGGCAGATGACTCCAATACCAGACTTGATTTTCTGGTCAGTCTGGATAACACCTTTGACTGTACAGCGCTCGGTGATAGTGGTGTGACAGGCTTTTCCGCTCTTAGACTGATATTAACTGATATTGATGCTGCTCCTGCAACTGGTATTTACCAGCTTATGTTTGTCTGCCCCAGTTCCACCTGCCGGCAATATTATCCGGCAACGCTTAGCGTTAAGAATTAGAGGATTAACAGTCTTTATCGGTTGGAGCTTTGCCGTTGTTTAATAAGCTCATCATTAACGTTAATTTTCCGTCCGTCAGGATAAATAATATCACCCGGTCTTTGGTCTTTTTTGCAGGGGCCGAGGTAGTGCGCTCGCGACTTCATTACAGTTTTTCTCTGGCCGCGGTAGGGTGGTATGTACTCGGTTACTGTTTCACTGTGATAGTATGAGTTAAAATCACCGCTGGCTACGGTGTGTGAAATCATGCGCTGGCCGGAAAAAGTACAGTCAGTCTCAGTGCGGTACTTATTGCCCTCTTTTTTAAAGGTATTCTTAACGCAGCGCTTTTCTGCCAGCCCATGGGCCATACGCTGGGTATCGAGTTCGGAAGAGCGGTCGACGCACTGCCAGAATTTCTGGCTCTCATTAGCAGGTAGAGTGGTAACCGTTATCTCCCATAGTCCTGCTTTGCGGGGCGGATAGGTCGCCGATTCCGCAGCTGACTGTCCTGCAGAGAAAAAGGTTACAGAAATTACAAGGCCAAAAAGAAATCGCATATGCTCTAATTAGTCTATCTTTTTAGAGCATAGTACTGCATACCTCCACGGTCAACGCATAACAACAGGTAACTTTGATTTTGTGCTGGTGACTTTGTCAGGATAAGCCAACCTTAAAAGCTGTTGATACATATAAGGAATTACCAGGCGGTTAAATTCAAATTCTCCGTTGTCTATGCCTTCCGAAATGACAGCATCAATATCACTCTGGGGCAGAGCATCATTAAAGAGTCCACTGGGACCATTAAAGAGGGCATTGCCTAACCCGATAAAAAACTCCATCCAGTCAGCACCGGTCAGTTCCGGAGAAACGTCATTATACGGTGGCTTAAAAGCAGCAGCATCGTGTAATGATGTAAACGGGAAACTGCCCAGCGTGTTTACCAGCGAGTAAATATCATCAACGTTTAACTCGCCGGCCAGATCGAAATCAGGCCGTTCTGACAATATCTGGTTTACGAAATCCATATCTGCACTGTAGCAGTGTCCGGGGCGGGTGCGGCTGCAGGTAAGTCCATTTAAAAACGGCCAGAGACCATAGTAATAATCTCTTATACCCGCCGGATCCTGATAGGATTCTATTTTCCCAATCATAAAGTTTTTTACCATGCCGGCCAGAGCCGGATTAAGATTGACATTATGAATTAAAAATTGCTCAAGATTGTCACCACTCCCTAGAACCTTGAGCATAAATTTCCCATGCAGATCTTTTCTTAGGACAAAAGATCTTAGAGGATCTACTCCGTTGGGTTCACCGGTAAGAAAAGTTCGGGCAACATAGTCAATGACCTGATGGTCCGCAAGTGATTCACGGTGAACTGAATACTTATTGTCATCAACACTGTCGGACAAACTTAGCTCACGTATATTATAAATGCCGTTTAGGTTTACCAGCATGCTTACCATAAAGTCGCGTACTGTCGCCGGAGATTTTCCCATATCCGGACCAAAGGCTATTGCCAGGTATTGAAGATACTGAGCCGGCGACATGCCGCCTTTTGTCGAGTCGTAATTAATCCCGGCTTTTTCAAGCAGAAAGGATCGCTCCTTTGTTGGTACAAAGCTTCCGTGATATGGGGGCTGTTTATCGCCCCATCTGAAGTAGGCGGTTTTTTCAGCGTCATAGGAGACTATGCCAACCTGATTGGTAAGAAAACTAATCATGCGGACGCGATCAATTCCCTCAGTAGGGTTCTTTAATCCGAAAGCAACTGCTATATCCTGTTCAGTTAGAACAGTATCCAGAAAATCAGCGGGACTTTGAGTGCTGTTTTGTGCCTTAGCTGATAGCGGAGTTACGAAAGGAAACAATGTGAGAATAACAACAAGAATTATCTGCATGACACTACCTACAACCTTCCAAAATAGCCTGCGAGCTTTACTTCCAGGACAAAGCAAATTAAATGCCAACAGCTTAAAGCCGCACTGATATAAGAGTAACCAATTCCTAACCTAAAATATGATCAGGCGGTTGAATGGCGGAAAAGTTTACTCTCCCTTTACATACAGTTATGGGTAAAAGCGCTGATAATGTTACTTACTTGTACGCAAAAAATGCGTGCAACGACTATGTTAGAAGGGGGAAATTAGGCAGGTCGAGTAAAAAACTAGTCTTTCTTTGCTGCAAGTTCCCGTGCATGTGCTGCCTGTTCCAAAGAGAGATTCAGCCGCTGACGCAGGTTGCGAGCCAGCTCTATTTCACGTGGATCGCCTTTTCCATCAGCTTCCAGAACGCCCCAGATAAAACTTAATAATTTGGTGCGTTGACTGGCATCGAAATGTTCATTAATTTGGTTAATAAATTTATCAATATCTTCGACCTCTTTTCTAAGTGTGAGAGCAATTGTAATCAGCTCACCGGTTTGATGGTCCTCAAGCCCAAATTCACGGTAAAAAAGTGATACAATTTTTTGAAGTTCCTCCCCGGCAAACTCGTCATCACAATTAGCCATCTCCATAAGAAGAATTAAGGTTGACACCAACAGGTCGGTTTCTATCGGCTTTCCGGTGCGATCGGTCCTTAAGTTGTGGCGACGACTAAAGAGATCCTTAAGGTCATTAAACATTGTCTTATCTCCATCCTGCTGCCCTCCTACTAATATATTATAACGAAAATCAATTGGTATGTCAGTCTGGCAGACATTTTTGCTGTAATTTAGCTTGTTAGAATATTCGTTCGGTGAGTATAATTGCTTCGCTATAAAGCACGCGGGTGATGTTTATGTGGAAAAAGAGGATTTGGTTATTAACCATTTTATTACTGCTACCCTTTATTGCTGTTCACAGTCTTTCAGCGACTACTGAAGAATCCAGAGAGGCGCTCAAAAGTCTTTCAGCAAAAGTAAAGAAAGTGACACTTTCAAATGGGCTGCGGGTGATAATGTACCGTCGTGGGTCAGCGCCCGTTTTTACCGGTGCTCTGGCTGTGCGGGTTGGCGGGGTTAATGAAAAACCCGGGCAGACCGGGATCTCACATCTCTTTGAACATATGGCATTTAAAGGTACTGATAAAATAGGAACCCGCGATTTTGGGCGGGAGAAAAAGCTGCTTGCCCGCCTGGAAGAGATTAAAGGAAAAGAGGCCAGGAAAGAGCCGCTGACTGAGAGAGACAGGGAAGAGCTTGCGCAATTATACAAAGAGCTGGAGCAGCTGTGGGAAATTAATAAATTTATGGAAGCCTTTGAGGAGCACGGTGCCAATGGCATGAACGCAACTACCGATAAAGAGCTTACCCAGTATTTTGTGAATATGCCGCGCAGTGCCTTTGAATTCTGGTGCTGGATGGAATCAGAGCGAATTCTGCACCCTGTGATGCGGCAGTTTTACCGTGAACGTGATGTAGTGCTGGAAGAGCGCAGGTTGCGCTATGAAGACGATCCCGGAGGTAAATTGTATGAAACGCTGTTGGCAGTAGCTTACCTTCGCCACCCTTACCGCAATCCTGTCATAGGGTATAAATCCGACATAGAAAGCCTTACTGCCAGTATGCTTTATGATTTTCACCGACGTTATTACGTGCCCTCTAATATGGTGCTAAGCGTTGTAGGCGATATTGATTATGATAGAGACCTGCAAATGTTGGAGAAGTATTTTGGACGTATACCTGCTGGAGCTTCCCCGTCGCTTCATATTGCTCCCGAAGAGGAGCAGAGGGGAGAAAGGGTTGTAGAGGTGGAATTTCCGGCAGCGCCACAGCTGTTAATTGCTTACCACAAGCCGCAGTATCCGCATCCGGACGATCCGGCCATCTCCATTATGGAGGAGATGTTGGCAGGCAGCAGAGTATCGCCACTTTACAAGGAATTGGTGCAAAAAGAACGCATCGCAGCTGAGGTGGATTACTTTGAGGCTCCAGGCAGGCTTTATCCTAATCTCGTAGTTTTCTCATCGAGCGTAAAAAAGCCTTTTTCGGTTGATAGGTTTATTGAGAAGTTTGATCGGGTAATTAATGATTTTAAAAAGACTCCTGTGAACAATGATCTGTTATTAATAGCAAAACGATCAGTAGCGATGAATTATCTGTCACGGCTTAGTTCAAATGACAAGCTGGCGCTTGATTTTGCTTCGTCTGAAGTAACCTATGGAGACTGGCGAGTACTTATTGACTGGTTTGATAAAGCCATGGCTGTAAAAGCAGAGGATGTCTCAAGAGTGGCCAGGACTTATTTACGCCGCGGTAATAGAACTATTGTAAAGTTAAAGACGGTAGCTGCGAAGAGGTAGATTTATGTATTTAAGGCTTGCTAATTTTAATACGAATAGTTGGAGAGTTGTTGTTGTAGTCCTGCTTGCTCTGTCTGTTGTGTTGGGCTGCAGTGTTCAGCAGGAAAATCTTCTTTTACAGAAAAAAGCCGAACCAATAAAAATTAAGCCTCTCCCTGCAGAAAGCTGGAAGCTATCCAATGGCCTGCAAGTTGTGTTTTACCGTGACAGCGAGCTTCCACTGGTTTATGGCTCTATATATTTTAAGGGCGGCGGTTTCTACGAAAGCCGGGAGGAAAAGGGTGTTACCACTGTCATGGGCGCCCAGATGCGGCAGGGAGGGGCTGGCCCTTATCCACCTGATAAGCTTGATCTTGAGCTTGAAAAGCTTTCAGCCGGTATAGGTTCTGGATTTGGCGATGAATACGGCAGAGTTAGTTTTAAGAGCCTCTCGGGAGATTTTAAGCGTGTTTTTAAAATGTTTGCTGATGTTGTCAGACGTCCACGTTTTGATCAAAAACGCCTTGAATTATGGAAGAGCCAGGCGCTTGAGAGCATACGGCGCAGAAAAGATGATCCGATGACAGTAGCTGCAATTGCTCAGCGGGAGCTTCTCTTTGGTGATAGCATTTTAGGTCGCATACTTGTGTCAGCTGACGTTCGGAGAATTTCGCGACTTGCGCTGCTCAGAAGGCATAGAAAATTGGTACATCCCGGGGCAGCAACACTTGTTATTGTTGGTGATGTTCAGAGAGAGAGTGTTAAAAAAGCTGTACAGAAGGAATTTTCGGACTGGGAAGCCAGACGGCCTGATTATCAGAAACTGCCCGATATTAAATTTAAACCCACGCCTGGTATTTATATGATTAAAAAGCCTTTTACGCAGGCTTCTATTTATATCGGCACGCAGGGGGTCAGACGACTCTCTCCTGATCATTATACCATTATCGTATTTAACGAAATTTTCGGTTCAGGCTCTTTTTCTTCGAAGCTTTTTAGACGTGTAAGAACTGAACTGGGCCTTACTTATGGTGTGTGGGGTTCAATCAATCCGGGAATGCCGATAGGGTATAATACTATTGCACTTAAAACCAAAAGTCAGTCGACCGCTACTGCTATTGTTGAAAGCCTGAAGGTGCTTAAGAATCTGCAGGACAACCCGCCCACACTGCAAGAGCTGGATCATGTAAAAAATGCCATCACTAATTCCTTTGTTTTTAAGTTTGAAAACCCTCGTGGCAGACTGGAGAGGCGGGTGATGTTAAAGTTGCTTGGTTATCCTGACAACTATGATCAGACGTATTTAGAGAACATCGGTGCTGTAAAACCCGAACAGGTCAGCTCTGTTGCCAGAAGGCTGTGGGACCTTAAAAAGCTTGTGATCGTTGTAGTCGGTAATGATAATGCTTATAATTCAATTGTAACGATGCTCCAGAATCCGCCTGAAATTTTAAAAGGTTATAAGTTTTATCAGGCCGGATTTGATGAAAAGTTACGTCTTAGTGCTGAATCTAAATAGAAGATGCGTCTAGTAAGGCTTAAATATAACAACGTTATTTTGTTCCTGGTTACGCTGCTTGTGGGATGCACGGGACCGGTGCCCGGTCCGGATAAGCAGGGTGGCGGTCTTGTGTCAGGTGCTGTTACAGGCGCTGGTGCAGGTGCAGTTACCGGCTTTCAGCTGGGTGTAGGAACGGGTGCAGGAGCGCTGGCTGGTGCAGGTGTTGGTGCTGTGGCCGGGAGCATTCAGGGGTTAGCGAAGGATCTGACAGAAGAGGATCTTCTGGCCCTTTCGGCCCGGACTGCTGAAGAACGCAGGCGTGCCATAGTTCACGAGATTTTAAATGATCATTACAGAAGACGGGCTGAGCTACACCCGACCCGTGATATTTATCCTGCCGATCTCTTTTTTTACGGTGATGAAGTTAAACTGAGGCCAGGGGCAGATCTTCTGATTAATGAGATTGCCAGGCTGAACAAGACGCGAATGCCCTGGTCACGCCTGGTTGTTGCATCGTATGTTAAGGCCTCTGATCAGAATTCTGTATATGCTGAGTATTTAGCTGAAAAACGTGCCAGGGCAATTTGTGATGAACTGACCAGAGCTGGAATAGAGCCGCGGCGGCTTGAAGCCAGAGGGGTTATTGTAAAACAGCCTGTATTGATTGATCCCCATAGTAGACCAGGAAGGTATAATCAGGCTATTGAAATTATACCAGTAGACAAATGACTGTAACGCGGCCATCAATAGTATTATTCGACTCCGACCCTGGAGTAATAGAGGATGTTATTTGCTCAATGCGGCTTGTTAATATTCCTGTGCATAAAGCAGAATCAGTTGAGGCTGCCAAGAAAGTGATTTTTGACGAGCGGCCTGCGTTAGTGCTGGCAAGAGCAAAAGTTAAAGACGATACGAAAGCAAGTGCACGTCTTGTTCGAGAGTTGCATCGTTCGCCTGGTCTTGGTCGTATACCAGTTGTGGTGCTCTGTAGGCCGAGTGAAAGAGAGCTGGTTGAAGATGATCTTGATTTATTTAGTGGTCAGATTGAACTACCGGTAGAATTTCCTGCATTCACTCAGCGGGTGCAGGATTTTATAAGTAATCCTGTAGTCAGGAAGCCGACAATAAAACCGGCTGCAACACCTGTTGAAGAAGCTGCTGACATTTCATCAGCTGACAATCAACCTGAGATAGAACAGTCATCTGATAGCCAAGCTGAGATTGAGCTGCCCGTGCATGATGAAAGACTATTACTGCTTTACAGTTTGCAGCAGGACGTTGTAGAACATTTGAAGCAGGACAGAGAGTTTTTGGATTTGCCGCTTTATGAAGTTCCGCGCTATATTGCGCAGGTGACCCACTCGCTGGCGGCTAAGTTTAAGCCGATAAAGAACAGGAAAAAATAATTTTTGAATAGGATTGTTGGAGTAAGCTATGGCTGAGAAAAAAAACAGCAAACAAGCAGAAACTAAAAAAGCTGATAAGGCTGAGAAGCAAATTGAGGGGTTTTCTACTAAGGCTGACCTAAAAGCGTTTTTAATGGACGTTAGAGATAAAATGACGGATGGAAGTGCTCCACCGGTTTATGCTGTGACGGCGATGAATTTTGTAATGAACCAGCCAAACATTTATGAGTTGCTGGACAAAACCAATAAAGAGATCTGCCGTGATATCTGGCTGCGAATTGCTCAGGCAGGTTTCCATCTTAAGGCTCCACCGATGCTCTTTAGTGCTGATGAGCAGGTGCCGGCTGGATCGTAAACGCCAAAAATATCTTAAATATCAAGAAAGTAAAATCATGGCTGGATGGTTATTTTGGAGTGTGCTTGCTCTTCTAACGTAGGGCTTAAGGGGCTTTTTTGGCAAGCTAGCTGTAAACCAGATGTCTGCTGATAGCGTGATTGTAGTTGAGGCGCTGGTAGGAGCAGTGACTGCTATTGCGCTTATGCTTGGTATGGGAATTAAGCTTTCGCTTAATTTGCGCGGGGTAACTTTTGCAGCTTTAACCGGGGCGGCTGCTATTATTGGCGCTTTCTTCTATCTGATGGCTGCAGAGCGCGAGCGCATTTCACTGGTAGTAGCAGTTACATCTCTTTATCCTTTGATTACCATATTACTGGCTGTTATATTTTTGCAGGAGCAGTTGGCTTTACGTCATATAGCCGGAGTGGTTTGCGCTGTAACAGCTATTGTGCTGCTTAGTGGTTGAGGTGAAGGAACGTATCGTTTTTAAATCCATACGTTTCGACACGTTCCTTACGGATTCCCCGCTGTTTTTAACCGGATACCGAGTTTCAGGGGGAGTCCGTAAGAATGTGCCGACTTGTTCCTTAAAGGACTACTCAAGATAATCATAAGAATAAACATGTTGCCGTGGCGGCAGCACAACTATAAGGGTTTACTCCAGCTAGTCAACAGTTACGGCAGAAAATCTCTACAGCCAGGTGAGCTGACAAAAATCAGATTCGGGCTATTCTCCTGTCTTGGCTTCTTCTGCAGCTGGCTGAGTTGCTGACTGCCCGTTTATAGCTTTTCTTAAAAGCTGGCTGGGCTTAAACTTAACCACTTTACGTGCTCGTAAAATAATTGAATCCCCAGTTTGAGGGTTACGCCCGCGCCGTGGGGGCTTGTATTTCACTTCATAAGAACCGAAACCTGAAAGCATTACTTTGCCTTCCTTCTCGAGCGACTCTTTAATGAGTTCAATATAGTCCTCTACAATCTGAGCGGCTTTCTGTTTATCAACAGGCATTTGAGCATAAATTGCATCCGCCAGATCAGCTTTTGTAAGGCAGTAACGTGAATTTCCCATATCGTCACTCTTCTATTAAAATAAACTCTAAAAACACTAACTCTTCAAAGAGTTATCACGACAACAGCTACTTTGATAGCGTACTTATGCTGCAAAGACAAGCATTTACGTAACTTACTGAAATAGCAGGATTATAAGACGCAAATTTGTTAACAGGAGATTTAAAAATTATCGGTTTTATCGATAAACACCTAATATTACAGTTAATAAAACCTGCTGTGTGCCGGCCCCGCCACTACGGGCAGGCAGGCAGTAGACTGCGGCAAACAAACTTGGCAGTGCAGGAACACTGCTGGCACAGCGCCCTGCATTTTTCTATAACTGAAGAGTTATGAATGACAAAAAGAAAGATAATGATAAATCTCGCCCGGGTCTTATTTCAGAGATGGTCATTGAGGATAAAAAAGATAGAAACGATCCTGCCGGGCTTTTAGTTGAACCGCAGGAAGAGATCGAAAGCGATGATTTTGAAAAGCAATTACAAATTACCTTAAAGGAGACTGAAAAAGGTGTTCTCAGCTTAAAGAATGTTGCTGATACACCTGATCAAACCCGTTCATGGCAGAATGCCCGCAAAGTAGTTGAAGAATTTAAGCCAGTACCGTGGTTTATCTGGCGGCTCTGTAATTTTGTGCTTGGCAAGCCAGGTAAAATTAATCAGGTAAGTGAAGGGCTGGTGTTCGGTTTGAGAAGATTGATGTTTGCAGCTGCAAGTGACAGCGTGCTTGGAAGCGGCGAGAAGGTAAATAATGCAAGAAAAGCGCTTAAAATTCTAAAGCCTGACACGATTGCTGCAGTTGCCGTGATTCATGCCATTTGTCGCAGGCTTTCCTCGCGGCAGTTCGAACGGATCTGGCGTCCGATACTGGATGATGCAATCTTAAGAGCAAGGATTGGCTATATGGTTGCTGAGAAGCTCGAAGGTTTTGGAAGCGGCAGAGGCATGCTGGCTGGCTTTGCCGGACGCTGTGGCTTGGCAATTACTATTACATCCGGTGATCTTGACCAGGCCAGAGCGGCGTTGGAAATGCTTGCTACCGGGACAGACATAAAGGAGGTGGGGCTTGCAGTGTATGATTGTGAGCCACTTCAGGTTAGTGCTATGACGCTTTCTGCAGCCGGTTGCGGGAGAGATGCGGCCTTTGGTACTGTGAGTTATGCCTCCGAAGAGCCTGAAAGCGTCATCTCCAATGATGAACAGAAAAACTGGCTTATAGCTTTTTCAGTTATAGAAAAAGTCAGAATGGGCTTGGGAGAGCAAGTACCTGATGAATATTGGACGTGGTTGGGTTTTAATAGTGAAGCAGAAAGAGCGCTGCTTTTAGATGAAGCCCGCACCATCACAAGACGTGGTCACGAGTGGAAGTGGTTAGGCTGATTAGCCACTGAACAAATTCTTTGAAGTATCTTATTGCAGTTTGGTGGTTTCTTTTGCTACTAACGTTATATCCTCGTAGTGCGGCGGGAAGAAATGTCTGCGCCAGTTGTTTCTGGGATCATAGTAGCTCAACTGTTTATTACGAAAATCACCGAGAATTTTAGCCAGCGACTTAACTATTTGTGCATTATGCTGTGATGTTATCAGATTCTGTGTTTCTCTCGGATCTCTATCAAGATTAAATAGGCGACTCTTTGCATCCCTAATATTGTGACAGTATTTCCATGGCCAGTATATCAGGCAATCTTCCTGAACAACGAGTTGAACTGTGATAAATAATGGTCGTTGCCAAAGAGAACTATTTTTATCTGGTTGCAGTGATACAATTGATTTGCCCTGGAAGCTGTCGTAATTAGGAAGCCCAAGAAACTCTAAGATTGTAGGAGCAATATCAATATGCCCTACTGGAGATTGTGCCTGATCTAAGGGGACAGCTCTTTTATCTCCGTATATTACCAGAGGCACTTTAATGGCCTCTTCGTAAAGATACCCCGCATGATTAACAAGGCCGTGTTCCTTAAATAACGAACCGTGATCTCCTGTGATAAACACGATGGTGTTAGATAATTTACCGAGTTTCCGAAGGTGCTCAATAATTTCTCCTATAAGTTGATCTTCAAAATGTATTGTATTCAGGTAGCGGTTTTTCATCCTCGTAACATACTTGGCCGGATAGTTTAGAAATGATATCTCTCGAGCTTCTGAATCAGTAAAAGTAAATGGTTTAAATGGGGTGGCTGCTCCTCTTACAGGAGTAAAAGGATAATGAGAGGCTGTTAAATAGAGGGCTGCAAAGAACGGGTTCTGGTCATTAATGGAGCTAAGCCATTGTTTTAATAGAGCTATGTTTGCCCTGTCTACCGTAGCATGGAACGGCTCTCCGAAAGAGTTAAAGCGGACATACTCTTTACCAATAAGTTTTTCCAGCTTTTTACGGGAAAAAGAGCTTGGATTCGAATATTTTTCAAGAAGCTTAGAAGCTGTTATGGGAGCTGTTGCCTCCCATTCAGCAGTGAAATATCCGGTATGATACCCCAACATGGCAAGTATATCATAAATTTTGGTATGAGGATAACCAGTATCTCTGCCAACATCACGGTAGGGGAACTTAAGCGGATAAAGCCCGGTTAAGATAGTTGTTTGGGAGTATCCTGTTTCAGGCGCCTGTGCATAAGCCCGTTTGAAGCTTAAACCTTGCCGGGCAAGTAAATTTATAATGGGCGTAACTTCATAACCATCTACGTATGCATTCAGAATATCGGCCCTCATAGCTTCTACCATAATAATCAGAAAGTTGGGCCTTTCTTTTACAGAGTGATAGGTCTCAATATATTGCCTTAACGGACGCAAAGGTTTTAACGAAAGCTTAACATTTTTATATGGTGTCCCAGGAACACCAAACCAGATAGGCCCCCATACAATGGAATAGGATGGCGCCATAAAATGTAATACCAGCGACTTATAGAAATTCTTCTCGGGAGGAGCAAGCATTTTGCTTACACGCCCGGGCACAAACACTGCCAGTGCAAGCATCAGCGAGATCAGAGCAGCATTGGTTTTATTGCAAATGAGCACTTTGAAACGTGACGCGATAAAATAAAGAATTAATATTGCAGGCAATCCAAACAGCGATCCTAAAAGTAATCTGGTTAAGTCAGCTGTAGTTGTGAAGGCAATCATATTATGTAAATCAAGGAGATTGTCGATTAGCAGCAGACTATCCAGCCCCAGAAACATGCCGGTTTTATCAAATGTAACCCAACTAATACCGAGAGTGGCATAATAAGCAGAGAAGACAAAAACTGTGGCGAGCAACAATAACTTTCGAATAACTGGGTTGGAGAGCGATAAGACCAGAGACATTATGAAAACAAATAGCAGGCCTTCAAGCGCCCATACTAAAAAGAGCAGAACTGTCCAGACTATCAGCAACCTGCCCCCTACGTAGCGGTGATGCTGGGCAAAGTAAAAGAGAAAATCATCTGCAGCAAGATACGGCAGTATGTGTAGAATAATCCAAACAACTACAAAAGCGCCTGCGGCGTATACCTTGTTCAACCACGATGTGTTTGACATTAAGCCAAGTGCTCCATCAATAGGCGGTTACCCGTCCAGTAATACAGTGCGACAGAAAGGGGTCTGTTATTATGTTACTGATGTATATACATTTTGAAAACTTGTGTATTGAAAGCCCATGACCGGTTAATAAACACCTTGTAAAAGACGATTCTGTTTAATTCCTTTGAAGAGATATTCTGATATCGCTTCTGACTATATTACCTATCATGTTCAACATGTTAGAAATAGCGGAATCTTAACTAAAAATTTTATTAATGGTTAATCAGGGCAGGTATCGTCATTCGTTCCATCACGAGTGTTCTAACAATGTTTCTGACAGGCAGTGTTTTGCTAAATAGGTGCGTGCTGTAGCGCATTGTTGTGGCGAAACAATTTCAGTTTCGTTCTGGCGTAAAAAAGCTCGAATGGGTTCAACTGTCTTCAGGATTTGTTTCATGGTTGAGGAGAGGTGGGATCCCATAGCAAGGGCATTTTTTATTTCATGTAGTTTGGTTATTGTTGAGATGATTGTATTTATCTCATGAAGTGCCTCTTGAGGAAGCAGTTTTTCTCTTAGTCGTGATATTGAGCGTGTAAGATTAACAGCCGGGAATACCCCTTCAGATGCCAGCTCAGTACTTAATATTATATGGCCATCAAGCAGGCTTTTTATTTCAGCGCTCAATGGATCCTGTTCATCGTCTGCCTCTGAAGAAAGCAGTGTATAGAAAGCTGTAATTGAGCCGCTTTTAGCCGGACCACTACGCTCCAGCAGTCGCGGCAGTTCTGAGTAGACCCTGGCAGTATAGCCGTGTCGTACCGGCAATTCACCTCCTGCAAGACTCATCTCCCTGATGGCACGGGCAGTGCGTGTCAGAGAATCAACAAGCAGTAGAACGTTTTTACCCTGATCCCTGTAAAATTCAGCTACAGCAGTAGCTGTTAGTGGGGCCAGGCTTCTTGCAGCCGCACTTTGATCACTCGTTGCAACTACGATAACACTTTTTCTAAGGCTATGATAATCAAGGCATTTCTGTATGAATTCATTAACTTCTCTGCCGCGTTCTCCGACAAGTGCTATAACGTTGACATCGGAATCTGAGTTGCGGGCGATCATTGAGAGTAAAGTTGATTTGCCGGTGCCGGCGGGAGCGATTATCGCCATGCGCTGTCCAATTCCAATAGGAGTAATTGCATCAATGGAGCGTATACCGGTGAAAAAGGGGGCTTTAATTATTGGTCGCTCAAGTGGCGGGGGCGGGTCTCGGTAAATTGGTAGCTTGTAGTTAATGGGCTCTTTTGGGGTGGCTGGTTGTTGTAATAATTTTCCCTCTGCATCGATTACAGATCCTCTTACATCTTGCTTCAAAGTAATTGTCGGGGTGTGGCCATAGTTAACTACCTGACTTCCCGGACCGATACCGTCGGTTCCACAAAATGGCGCCAGATGAATCAAATCTTCATTAAATGATACAACTTGAGCCTGTATGATTGTTCCATTTGAACACTGGATCGAGCAAAGATCGCCACAAGATGCAGATGGTAAACGAGCTACTATTGCCGGCCCCTGAACAGATAGCACCCGTCCGATGGCAACTGAACGAGTAAGAACTCTATTTTGACTAACAAAATCAGCCAGAGCACTTTTAGCACTCATTGTCCTGCTCCAGGTGTAACTTGTTGATTAAATGGGCGGTCATTTGAGAGAGATCATGCTTTATGTCAATCTCTATTGATCCAGAGGCAGTCAAAATCCGTGCCTGATGAATTTTTAAAGAAGGGTCTTCCTTTATCTCTATTTTTTCGGTCTCAAAGTTAGGTTCTGGTTTGCTGGTAAAGGCGCTGAAAAGTTCAGGAGATAATTCCAGTGTTATTTTACGCTTATCAATTAATAAAGATAGCTCTCGCTTGACACGTGGCAAAATTGCTCTTGCTGTAACTGTTAACTCTTTTTCAAGAATAATTTCTGCAAGTCTGGTAGCAGCCAAGAGAGTATCTTCTCTCGCTGAGAGTACTGAGGCGCGATAAAGGTTTTCGCTCTCCCTAATTGAGGCGGCCAACTCGTTCAGTACCTGTATGTATCCGGCTTGGTATCCCTGTTTTTTTGCTTTTTTCCGTAATTTAAACAGTTTTTTGGCCAGCTCTCTACGCAGTAAACTTTTCTGGTGTTCAAGTTCCTTTAGAGACTGTTCCACTCTTTTATTTGCAAGAGTTAAAATGTGGCCGCTCTCTATAGCGGGCTTAAACGAAGCTTTAATCATAGCCTTCAGTAGCTGCCGTGGTTACAATTCTCTTTTCTATCCCAGTTTTCGGCTAATCAGCAGGAAAGTTTCCTTAAGTTCGGAGGATTGTTGAAACCACTGAAATAACAGATAAATTAATGCGCCTGTTATAGTAATAAGCACAAGATTGCCCTCCAGCGGTAGCAGCTTTAACACGCCGTACATCAGCATTACTGAAATAAGTGATTTTCTCGTAGCTGAGGCAAATGGCGAAAAATCAAGGTTCTTCACTCTTAGCCCTGTTAAGAACACAAGGACCAGCATCGAGCAGGTTGTAGCAAGGCTGATAGCCAGAGCAATCCCGGCATGTTTCAAATCATACTCTGGAAATACTGCCATCAGGATTTCACGAATACTGCTAAGAGTCGTTGCAGGAAAGTTTTGCGGAACACTTGAGAAGCTCCCCATAAATATCAGGCTCAGTGCTAACGATAGAAGTAACGTAAGTAGCCCGGTTAAGGCAGGAGTGAGAGTATCTTTACGGGCCAGAAAAGCACGAATAATAACCGAATTACAGCTTATACCCCACAGTCCAATTGCCAGAGCCTGAACTGCCAGCGCTGTTTTAGCTGTGTCAGTGGCAGAAAAAGCACCCCTTTCAAAAAGGAGTCTTACCAGCGGTTCAGCCGCAAAAAACATTCCGGCTGCCAGTGGAAGCATCACAAAACTGGTATAGCGCAGGGCATCGTTTAAACTCTTTGAAAATTCCTTCTCATTTGAATCAGCTGCAGACAAAGATAGTGATGGTAACAGCACGGAGGAGAGTGAAATAGCAAAAACTCCAATAGGAAGCTGAGCAAGTCTGTCAGCATAATAAAGCCAGGCCACACTACCCTGCTGCAGGAGTGAAGCCAGCATGGTGTTGATGATTATCTGAAGCTGATAAATCCCGGCGCCCAGCAGGGCCGGCAGCATCAATTTAAGCAGTTCAACCGTGACGCCTGTCAAACTTTGCATAGCAGGTACAACTAAAAGCCCGCTTCGCGCAAGCGGCCTGAACTGAATTAGAACCTGTACGAAACCGCCCAACAGCACTGAGTACGCTAATATATGAATGGCTGTCTCTTTATTATAAAAGCCTGCTACTATCGCTCCTGCGATCAAGGTAATGTTCATTACAATTTGGGCCAGCGGTGCTGCGCCATAAATCTTTAGTGTATTAAGAGCACCATTAATCATTGCCACCTGGCTTACGAAGACAATATAGGGAAACATTATGCGGGTTAACTCAACACAAAGGCTGAATTTCCCGGGATCAGCAACAAAGCCTGTGCCAAACAGCCTGACAATCTCTTCAGCATATATAATTCCCAGAGCACTTAAGAACAGTGTTACCTGCAGCATAAATCCTGTTACGATCTTGAAGGCTTCTTTCGCACTGTTTTGATCTCTTTTAAGTTTTTCTGAGAATATCGGCACAAACGCAGAGGTTAATGCCCCCTCTGCTACAAAGCTTCTGAGTACATTTGGGATTTTAAAGGCTACAAAAAACGCGTCGGCATAATATCCGGCGCCAAATATGCGCGCAACTATCAAATCCCTGATGAAACCAAATATTCGGCTCAAAGCGTTTAACGAGCTTACAATACCGGTCCCACGTAAGAGAGTTTTAGAATTTGATTCTGTCTTCAACGCTTATTAGACTCCAGTCAGAATTAGTATTGATATACCGCTGCCGGGCGGCATTTGCAAAGCCTACAAAAAGTTTGATTTTTCTACTGCTGATAGCTGTTTTATGGCTTGACCCAGATAACTTGCTCTGGCAGTACGGCGTTAAGTAAAGTAATATTATTTGTTTGGAATTTAAAGGCATCAAGAATTGCTGCTTTTACTGTGAGGGCAATGTTGATCGTATTTCTTGCCGGAGAGTCTAAGTGTCGTTCGAACCCGGGTTTATGAGGGTATGTTAAAAAATACCTCAAATTTTAGGCGTAGGTTAAGCAGAGGTGATTTCAGGCGGCCGTCACGCGATATGGGCGAGCTGTTTCTTCTGCTTTTTGCAATTATCTTGGTGGTACTTTTGGGGGCCAGTGGATACACCCTGATTGAGGATTGGTCGTTTTTTGATTCACTTTACATGACCATTATTACACTCAGTACTGTCGGTTACGGTGAAGTCCACCCTTTAAGTCCAGCTGGAAGGATTTTCAGTATTTGTTTAATTATAGTTGGTGTCGGGGTGGCAATGGTTGTACTTACATCGCTATCACAGATTATAATTGAGCGACAGATGCGCTGGGTATTTGAGGGCAGAAGAATGCAACAGACTATAAATGAGCTTAATGGGCATACAATTTTTTGTGGCTATGGCAGGTTGAGTCGTATAGCGGCCGAGCGCCTGCGGGAATCAGATATCGATCTGGTAATTATTGATAGCGACGAAACGCGGATAGAGGAGGCGCGCGCAGAGGGCTTTTTGGTTGTTCAGGGTGATGCCACCCTGGATGAAACTCTGCGCGAGGCCGGTATAGAGCGGGCTGCCCGGCTTGTAAGCCTTTTGCCGAAAGACTCTGATAATTTATATGTGATACTCTCTTCCAGGGAGATGAACAGGGATTTATATATTTTAAGCCGCGCTGAGGATGAAATTGGTGAAAAACGTCTGCGTACTGCCGGGGCAAATAGAA
This sequence comes from Candidatus Dadabacteria bacterium, assembly GCA_003696425.1. GTDB lineage: Bacteria > Bdellovibrionota_C > UBA2361 > UBA2361 > J046 > J046. The sequence continues at coordinate 20,064 of RFHI01000248.1, forward strand.
TCATGTCGCCCTATCGGGTAGGAGGAATAAAGATTGCCGATGGTTTGCTGCGTCCTTATGTTACGGATTTTCTGGATATCACTGGCCACCGTCAGGAAAGAGATATTATGCTGGAGGAAATTAAAATTCCAAACGACTCACCGCTTGCAGGTAAAACCTTAGTTGAGGCTGCTTTAAGACAGCAAACAAATATAATTGTGGCTGCAATAATTACAGAAAAAGGTGAGATGATCTTTAATCCTTCCGGTAATACCAAGATGGAAGCAGGTGCTACTCTGATAGGATTGGGATTGAAATCTGATTTCAAGAAGTTAGAGGAATTACTTATAGCCGAGCAGTAAGTAATAA
>RFHI01000249.1 GCA_003696425.1 Candidatus Dadabacteria bacterium
TTTGATCTGGCCCGTACAATAATATCTAACCGGATTAACGTGGTTCACTCGCACGATCTCGGCAGTTTGATTTATGCTGCTTTGGCGCGGGTGCTGAGTGGTTTTAGAGTTCGCCATATTCACACACAGCACAGTTTTGTCGGACTTACGAAAAACCGGAAGGAAATAACTTATCACCGTCTTTTCAGTTGGCTCGCCAGTAAGATCACGGTTGTCAATGCAGATATGAAAAGAATTTACCGTGTGCTGGGTGTCCCTGACAGCAAGATCTCAGTTGTTGAAAATGCTGTAGAGCTGGGCAGCCTGCCGGTTAAATGTTCGCGCCAGGCCCTAAGGAGCAGGCTTATTAAAAATTGTGCAGAGGGGATTAAAACACGGCTTAAACCGTATGTTGAAGATAAATGGATCCTTCATCTTGCCAGGATCCACCCGGCTAAAGGCCAGCTTAATTCAATTGCTATCTGGGAGGCGCTCTCCGAGACGGTGCGAAGCAAAGCTGTGCTGATTATTGCAGGCTACGAGGCTCAAAGCGGTGAACTTGAACGTGTACGAAGTCGCGCGCTGGAGAGCGTTGATGCCGAACGGATTTTAATCATACCGGGCACTGATTCTCCGGCAGAGTGGATTCGGGCTGCAGACATTTATCTATCGCCTTCAAATTATGAAGGCCGTCCGCTTGGACCGATTGAGGCCATTATGGCAGAAGTTCCGGTTGTTGTTTCAAAGATTCCCGGGCACAGGTTTCTTAATAATTACTCCGAGCAGTTTTCACTGCTCGAGCCGGACAGGGCCGCTTCCCTGGTAGAATCGATCTTTAAGAGTCTTGCGGACCAGGACTTTAAGCTGAAACTGGCCGAGTGCCGCAAGTCAGTAAGCCGGCGCTACTCTGCTGCCCGCATGGTGCGCGAATACCTGAGACTTTATCGGGGTGGTGAGTACGCTGGCTATAAAGCTGAACCTGGAGCAGAAGCTTGTTGTGCTCTGGCGGGGACAATCAAATAGGGAGAGGGATATGATAGTTCATCTCTTTAATTCCGGAATCATAAGCGGCCCGGAAACACTGGTGCTTCCGGCACTTTCCCGCAGCCGGAAGGATGTGAGTGTAGTTTTTCTTGAAGAGTCCCGCTGCAAAGATAAGGGTCGTGAAGCTACTGAATACGCCCGCAGCCTGGGGCTTAAAACCAAAAGTATCCGGGTAAGATCGCGCATCGACCTGGAGGCCATAAAAGAGCTGGCAAATGTGCTGGCTAAAATAAATCCTAAGATTGTTCACGCCCATGACGTTAAAGCGTCTACTTACCTTTTAGTTGCCCGAAAGCTGTTTTCAAAAGATGCCCCTTACAGGCTCTGCTCGACCCATCACGGTGTGCGCGGAAGAACTGGTTTTAAAATAAAGCTTTATGAAAAGTTTTATGTAAATTGTGTTCTGCCTTTTTATGATTTGGTTCTTACTGTCTGCAGCTCTGATCGCGAAATTTTAACCAGACGTGGTCTCAATCCGGCCCGTACAGCCGTTCACCTAAACGGTATTGATCGAAAAGCAATAGACTCGAAAGAAAAAGAACATGAGCGCAAGAAAATACATGTCCGTTGGGGTCTCAAAGATATAGGTGTATCTGAAGATAGTGTTGTTATCGGTTTTGCAGGAAGACTTTCTCCTGAAAAGCGGCCCGACAGAGTAATAGACCTGGTATCTGAGCTTAGAGAGCTTAAAGGGTTGCCAAAGTGGGATGTATTAATTTTTGGCAGCGGTCAGCTTGAAGAGTCTTTAAAAGAGCGTGTGCGGGAGCTTAATTTAACCGCTTGTGTCCATTTTATGGGCTATCGGCAGGGGTTAGGCGATGAGATGGCCGGTTTTGATGTGCTGCTGTCACTTTCTCAGGCTGAGGGGCTTCCGATTAATTTGCTTGAAGCAGGCTGGGCAGGTGTGCCGGTTTTTGTAACACCGGTAGACGGTGTTGATGAGCTTGTGCCAGACAATTGCTATGGTGTGCGGGTAGCTGTGGACGCGCCCCCTGAAACTATGGCCCGTGAGCTTGCAGCTCTATTAGCTTCGCCCGAGCGAAGATTCAGGCTTGGACAGGCCTTAAAAGAGAGGGTAAGCCAGCGATTTTCGGGCCTAGCCTGGCAGACTGAACTATATAAGAAATATGCCATGATTCTTGATAGATAGAGTCATAACAGGATTTTATTTTTATCGAAAAAATGTTACTTAGTATTTTAATACGTGGTATCATCTGCTGTTCGAAAAAGAGAGGTCGATTCAATGAAAAAGTTCGTTAATCTTTTGATATTACATGTGTTTTTAGCTCTAACTGCGGTCTCCTGCAGCAGCCGGAAGAGCGCCGATCAGTTCATGCTGGAAAGCCAGGTGGCAGAGGCGCGTATGGCCTCTTACGGCGCTGAAGAGAGTATGCCGGTTCGTCCTCAGGATCAGCTGGCTCCCGGATATCGGCTGAAAATTTCCTCGGGCGACGATTCCAACATAAACGGCGTCTTCAGAATTGCATACGATGGAACTTTAAAACTTCCTTATAACATAAAAGTTAAGGCTGCTGGCCTTACGCTTTCGGAACTTAAATCAAAAGTTATTAAAGCTTATGCGCCCTTCTTTAAGGTCACCCCGTCAATAGCGCTCAGAGTGATAGATCGCAGTCGCTATGTTGAAGTAGCCGGGCTGGTAGAAAAACCGGGGCACTATCTGGTTAAAAAAAGTGATCCTCTTGATGTTGTGCTTGCCAAAGCAGGCGGACTAAAGCGGCCCGATTATGAGGACAACTCTGCCGTTGCCCGCTTTGTCCGTATTGAGCAGCTCGGTAAGAGCAGGACGGTAAAGCTGGCTGACTATTACGCCGGTGCTACTTCCCTGATCCCCCAGTGGCAGGGTGGCGACAGAATATTTTTCCAGAGTGAACGGGCTGAGATTGCTGAAGTAAGCGGAGGCAGCTCAAAGTATGTGCAGGTTATTGGACAGGTGCGCTCCCCCGGTGATCAGCTTTATCAGCCGGGAGCGGATTTCTTTCATTACCTGGTAGCTGCCGGCGGTCCAACAGACAGGGCTGACCTGGAAAGAGTTGCAATTATTCGCAACCTGAATGGCAAGCGCCGGACATTGGTTTTTAGTGTAACTGATAAAAAGCAACCCGAGCTTCGCGGTGGTGATGTCCTGCTTGTTTATGGTGATAACGCCACCCATTTTGAGCGTAGTACCGGTGTTGGCGCAAGCATTGCCAGTATGTTTACCGGCATAGCCTCGCTGGTGCTGCTAGCGTTTTAAGGGATAGTCTTGAGATGAGTTATAATCTTGCGAGAAAAGATCATCAGTGGATGCCAGCCAACAAGGCAGCCAGTGCAAACCATCTGTTGAATGTGCTAAGTGATTATATAAAGGAGAGCTCCTTTAAAAGGCTTCTTAATCAGATCGTCACTGCTCAGGCTAGTGATAATTTTGTAACAGTGGCTGTTCTCAGTGAGCTTGCCGGTGAGGGACGCAGCTTCTTTATTTCAGCACTTGCACTGGCCTATATGCGCTACCTTGATGGTCAGGTATTGATTGTTGATGCTACCAACCAGACTAAGCGGCGCTCACTTTTCCTTGAATGCGTTCTGGCGGAAAAGCGCACCAATAAAGGTGGGCTGGCCCGTGTAGATCTTATCACTACCCGCAGCCTCGAAAACGTTGATCACGATAGCGTTGATTTTCAGCTTGGCGCTTTTATAAGTGATCTGAAGCCACAATATGAGCTTATTCTGGTTGATACCGTGCCGCTTGCTTATGAGGGGCGCGACTGTATTGATCCCTTTATTGTGGCGCGGCATGCTGACAGAGCCATTCTTCTTACTTCACCAGCCTCTATTCGACAGGACAATTTGCGAAAAACTGTAAGGGATCTTGAGCGCTGCAGAATTAAGCTTTTAGGAACTGCCTTTAATAATGGAGCTCCATTGTGAGAGAAGATACGATCGATCTTAATCAACTTGTGGCTATTATACGTCGAAATATGCTGCTTTTTAGTGCAACCGTATTTCTGGTTGCTGCTTGTACCACAGCATTGGCTTTTTTACTCCCTAAAAAATACAAATCACAGGCAAGGCTTAATATTCAAAGCAGCTACTTTAAAAATCCGCTGGTTAGTGACATCGTAGCTGAGATAAGCGATCCGGGAGAGCTTCAGGCTCAACGTGAAGCGCTGCTTCGTATGGCACTGACCGATGATTTTATCGATCAGCTTGGGAGACGTTACGATTATTACAGCTCAAGCGAAAGTAGCCGCATCCGCCTAAAAGAGCGTGCGGAGCTCCTTAAGAGAATCAAATTTTATCCTGATAGCCAGTCAACCTACACGATCGGTGTCAGCGCCGACAAACCGGACAAGGCTTACAGCATGACTGACTCTGTACTTTCGCGGATGATAACTACACTTGAAGCTGAGCGCATCAAGATTCTAAAGAAAACCCGTGATGCCATTAAAGAACATGTTAAATCGCTTGGGCTGGCGCTTAAGGGGCTCTCCAAAAATGCAGCAGAGAACGATCCCGAATTATTACGGACCGAGCTTAACAAAGTGCATGCTAACCTGGACCGGTTGCTTGTGCGTTACACCAGGAAACACCCTGAAGTAATCAAACTAATGGCGAGAGAAAAGAGCATAAAAAACCTGCTGGACAAAGTGACTAATAAAAACAAAGGCGCAGAGAAAAGCGAGCTTGATGCAGCTTTGTTTCTCTCTCTTTCCAAAGATTCAAAAGAGCCAGTCCAGCAGGTATATGGTGACCTCCTGCAAAAACTCAGTTTTCTGAATATCATTCTTGATATTGAAAGTGATGCCAGCAACACGCCCCATTTAGCGGTCGTGCAAAAGCCTTCAGTCCCGATTAAACCGTATTTTCCAAGCAAGCGCCTTTTTGCTGCATTTGGCCTCGGGATAGGTGTAGTGCTGGCTCTGATTTTAGTCATTCTAGCCGAGTTAAGGCGAGGGGCTTTCCTTGAGCCGGAAGAGCTTGAAGATGTTCTTGAGATCCCATATTTGGGAGAATTGCCGCAGCTTAACACCAACGGGCTTCCAGCAGGATTGCCCGGAAACCTAGAAAGTGGTCGGCAGATTGGCGCGGTTAAACGACTGTTTCTTCCGCGCCCGGCGGTTAACAGTTAAAGGCATCATCTGCTTTAAATGATGGAGGTCCTGCGGGGTGAGCGCAGCACAAAACATAATATACATCAGTACATTTTTTCTAGTGCTGATTGCTATTTCTCAACTTGTCTATCTTGCTAAAATCTACCGTCTAAGCTTTGAGTGGTTACCGGTTAGTACCAGGCGATACACGCTGCTTAGCATATCTTTTTTTGCGATATGGGGACTGTTTACATGCAAACTCGGTTTTTATAATGTCTGGCTCGGATTTTCTCTTGCTATTTTTACTCTGGGAGCTTTTTTCAGTCCTGTAAATGCCCTGTCATCGCTTATTGCCCTTTTGCTGATAAGACCCTGGGAAGCGCTGCCGCATGTAGGATTTCTTGCTTATTTGCCCAGAGGGGCCGCTTCTTTAGCAGTACTATCATGGCTTTTTGATGGGTTGCGCCACAGGTCACTAAAGTTCGTTCTTAATGATGCGGCAGTATTATTTGCAGCCTATGTTGCCTGGCTTGTTTTTTGTGCACTTTTTGCGCCTGATACTATCGGAGCTTTGAAGTTTATAAGTGAGAAGTTTTTCCCTGTTGCGGTAATAATGTTTTTAACTGTTAACGTAGTAAAAGAAGAACGGGATGTAAGTAGCCTTGCATTTTCACTGGTGCTTTCAGTCGGAGCAGTAATATCAGCTGCGATTTATACCACTATACTAAATTCTGAAAGCATACTGTTAGGTAAAAGGCTCTTAGGAATCGGCATGCTTGGTAATGCCAACGATCTTGCTGGTATCATAGTGTTAGCTCTACCATTTCTCGTGTTTTTAACTTTTAAAGGTAGTGCAAATGTTTGGCGTACTGTACTTGCTCTGTTAACACTAGCGATAATGTTGGCAGGACTATGGATGGCGCAGTCCAGGGGGGCACTGCTTGGGATTCTCACAGCAGGGGTAGTGTACAGTTTATGTTCCGGTCGTTTTCGGGGTAGAGCTGTTGTTAGAGCATTCATGCTGTTGGCGATCCCGATCTTGTTTATTGTATTTGTTGTTCAGGCGCGAGGTGATCTGGAAGCATCAACAAGCGCACGCTGGAATTATGTTATAGCTGGTCTCAGGATGTTTAAGTCCCACCCTCTTTTTGGAGTTGGCCCCGGAAATTATCCTGTGCTTTACGAGCAATATACACCTGCCTTTGAAGAGTGGGGAGAAAGAGCTGCACATTCCACCTGGATTGCTCTGCTGGCTGAAACAGGTCTGCCCGGCCTGTTGTTATTTGCGCTATTGTTTTTATTGGTGCTGAAGCGTGCCTGGAGAATGCGCAGGGATAATCCTGAATTTCTTTTGGCTGTTTGTGGCTATGGAGTGGTGATTACATTTCTTTCACATACTTATCTCTTTATGCCATATCTTCTCTTTGCGCTTGTTATTGCTGCAGCAAGGTATAAGGAAAATAACAGCAGCAGAAGTCTTCTTTTTGCATTTTTATTAGCGCTTCCTGTGCTTTTACCGGTTTATCAGTCACAGGCCAGCGCTGCAGTACTGGAAGCTCTACCGGGAGGGGACAAGCCGCTACCAAACTACAGACCACAAACGGATAAGCAGTTAAAACTTGCAGGCTCACGGGGTGAAACTATTAATTTCTTATTAAAATACCACGGGAAAGAGTGCAGCAAGTTTAAATTGGCCAGCTTTAAAGGGGGGCAGAGAGAGATTAAGCCTGATGTAACCTTTTATTCCATGCCGTTTATAAAGATTAAAAAGAGATCTTATCCCGGTGCGCCTGAAGGCAAGATGTATGACCCCTTGATTAAGCTGCATTCTAATAAGTTCTGCCGCAGAAAGGATAAGCCAGCCTGGTACTGGGGCGAGCTGAGGATTCCCGTTGATGCTGCGCCCGGTAGATATTCGTCTGCAATTACTTTGAAGAAAAATAACTTAAAAATTGAACTGACTGTCTGGAAGATGGTTATCCCCGATAAACCGGCTCTTCCGTCGTATACGGAGATGAGCACCTGGTATAATCTGCTTGGGCACTTCGGTAAGTGGCATGATGGTGAAGCTGAGCTTGCTGCCAAGTATTTAAGGATGCTGAGAAAGCACCGCATTGATACGCTTACTACTTATATTGCCAGGCCCGATATCGATCGTGCAACAGGGAAAAGAAAGCTTGATTTAAGAAACAGCCCCAGCCCGCGAGAGTCTTACCTCTCTGTAAATATCAGCGGCAGGCCAACCTGGGCATACTTTGGGATTCCGCCAATTGAGCCGAAGAGGGCTTTTGAGCCTTTTACAGCGCGTTACTACGAGGCTGTTGCAGGATCTCTGCCGGAGATAAACAGGCCGGGCCGGGCTGTTGTGTATCTCTGGGATGAACCTGCTCCGGAAGATTATTCGAAAGTACGCGCTTATGCTGCGCTGGTTAAATCCAAAGCACCAGGTGTAAAGGTCCTGGTAACAGTGCCGTATGTAAAAGAGCTTGAAGATGTCGTTGATATATTTGTTCCAGTGGTTGATGAATTTGAAAATGAAAGATTTCCAGCGCCGGCAACGTATAAGGCCTTACAGAGTAAAGGCAAAGAGGTCTGGTGGTATGTTAGCTGTATGAGTCACGGCTGTAACGCACTGGCCGATTCAGGTGTTCCGGATTTTGTAATTGACAGACCCGCAGTTTATATCCGCTCAGTTGCCTGGCTTGCAATGAAATACAATATAGATGGTTTTTTATATTACAGTGTAAATCACGGCTATCAGTATTACCCACAGCGCGATCCGTGGAAGAATCTCTGGGACTTTTCCGGAAACGGAGATGGCACGCTCTTTTATCCCGGAAGACCAGGTGAGCACGGCTTTAAAAGACACACACCGGTTCCCTCAATCCGTTTAAAGCTATGGCGTGAGACAATTAACGATTCCGATTACATTAAGTGGATGAATGATCTTAAAAACCCTCCTGCCTGGTGGCAGGCTGCCTACAAAAAGCTGGTACACAGCACCCGCCGCTGGAGTAAGACGTATAGTAATTATCAATCTCTTCGCAATCGAATAGGTGAGTATTTAAATGGCAGAACGTAAGACTATTAAATATCTTTGGATAACGCCCAAGTGGCCGCTTCCGGCTAATGATGGGGCGCGGGTTGCAACTTGCGGGTTAATTCAGAATTTATCGTCTCTTGGGGATGAGATTGATCTGCTTGCAATAGCGGGATCCAATGAGGATGTAAGAGAAGAAGAAGCAAAGAAACTACTTGGTGTTGCCAATGTTTATGTGGTTAGGCGAAATAGTAGTGCCATCAGCAGGGGGATTGTTTCGGTCCTAAAACATGCCGCTGCGTTGTTGGCTAATCCGCTTACCCCGCTTACAATGCGACACTATGCTGCCAGGCATGTACAAGATGAGGTAAATGCTGTGTTGACTGGAAAGGGGGCGTCAGCGGGTTGGGATGCAGTAGTTTATGATGGTCTCCATCCGGCCTGTCATGCAGCAAGCAATGGAGAATTTGCAAAAAATTATAAGGCACCGCTGGTAGTTTACCGCGCACATAACTGTGAAGCACAGATCTGGGAGAGAAAGAGTAAGCAGCTTTCACGGGGAATTATGAAAAAAATACTGGAGTGGCAAACAGGTTTAGTTCGACGTTTCGAACGGAGTGTTGTCGCCAATGTAGATAGAGTAGTTGCTGTTTCTCCGCAGGATCTTAAACTGCTGACACGTGATGCACCGGTCAAGGCTGGAAACGTGATCCCGATCGGTTTTGAATTTGACTCGTTTCCTGACAGGCGCGCAGTTATTCCAGGGCAGATGTTATTTTTAGGCCGTCTTGACTGGCTACCTAACAGCGAAGGGCTTAAATGGTTGCTTGATAATGTCTGGCCCGCAGTAGTTTCAAAGCGGGAGGATCTAAAGCTTGTAATTGCCGGTAGCGGTGATGGTAGCTGGCTTGCGCGTTATCATAAACTCCCCGGACTCGATGTGCGCGGGTTCGTTGAAAATCCGTCCGAACTTTTTAAGGAATCAGTGGTATCTCTGGTGCCGCTTTTTGTCGGAAGCGGCACCAGAGTAAAAGTGATTGAGGCCTGTAAGTATGGTTGTCCATGTATCAGTACAGCGCTTGGGGTGGAGGGTATCGGCCTGCAGGAGGGCAAACAGTATCTTAGAGCTGAGAGCGTTGATCAGTGGGAAGACATTATTTTAAATATTGAAAAGTACAACCTGAAAGAAATTGGCTATCGTGCCTTTCGTTTTGCAAGGATTAATTATAGCGCAGAGCGAGCGGCAAGAAATTTCAGAAAATTTGTATCAAATAGCAAGGGGGTTAATTGTGACTGAATATATTCCGCGCAGGATAAAAGATACAATCAAGGGGGTCCTGGCCTCCCAATGCTTTAAGCCAGTGCTTCGCCGCTATAGCGGATGTGGCAGCGTACTGATGTATCACCGCATTGTTAAGGGCTACGCTAGTGTTGGCGAATTTATCCCTTATGGTGGGCTAACTGTTGCTGTGGAAAGGTTTGAAGAGCAGATAAAACAAGTTGCAGCCTGTTACAGGCCTATTTCTATTGAGGAAGCTATTTTTAAGCTTGAGAAAGGAAAGCTGCATGAGCGATCAGTTGTGGTCACCTTTGATGATGGCTACCGTGATAATCTTACGCACGCTCTTCCTGTGCTTGAGCGCTATAGGGTGCCGGCGACCATATTCGTAGCGCCGGCGTTGATTGATAGGGTTGCACCGCTTTGGTGGTATGAGATTGAAGAATGCCTGAAACAGCTTGCCAGGCTGTCATTTGACTGGCAGGGAAAACGTTATCACTGGAACTTAATTGAAGCTAAGGATAAGTATAAGGCAGCTGATGAGTTGGATGCACTATTTAAGTCACTGGACTTTAAGTCACAGCTTAAGCTTATGGATACTATCCGTGGTCGCATGTTAAGGCCGGCCAGAACGGATCAGCTATTATTAAGCTGGGAGGAGATAAAGGAGTTGGACAAGCACCCACTTATTACTATTGCTGCGCATACTGTCAATCATGCCGTACTCTCCAGAGAAACAACTGAGAGTCTTTACTTTGAGCTTAAACAATCAAAACTAAGACTTGAAGAGGAGCTTAAACGGCCAGTTAACTATATGGCATATCCTTACGGCACTGATAACGAGGTAAGCTGGCGTGAATTTGAGGCGACCAGGCAGGTGGGGTACCGCGCTGCTTTTACAACCCGAAGCGGTCATCTTCAGGCAGCTCATCGCAAAATGCCCTGGGCGCTGCCGCGGATTACTGTTGACTGTTACGATGATAAAAAGAGCTTCTTGTGGAAATTGAAAGGAGTTGACTCTTTTTTAAGATCTCCTGCCAGTGCTTTGGTTGTTCACTAATAAATAGGATACAGATGATCAGAGTAAAACAGATAGCAGTAGATGCTCTGGAAATTAAAACTCTCTCTGATTGGCGTAGTCTTGCCGCAAAGTCTTGCTCTGCTAATCCCTTTTATGAGAGCTGGTTTATGCTGCCTGCTATGCGGCGCTATAAAAAGGCGGATGGGCCGCAAATGCTCTTTTTCTATTCAAATATCCCGGGGCTGCCAGAGCAGCCGGTAGCGTTCATTCCTCTTCGGCGTGTGCGGCGTTTTAAAGGGCTTCCGGTTCGGGGAGTAGAGCTCTGGCGTGACCAGCATACTTATTATTGTGAACCGCTCTGCAGGGCCGGTTTTGAGCAGAGGGTGGTTGAGGCTTTTTATGGCTGGCTTAAAACCCGTGGCCTCAGTCTTATGCGCTGGCATAATATTAACCCGGAGGGCTCTTTTTCTTTTGAGCTTGTAAAATACTCAAGGAGGATGAAGCTTAAATCATACAATGAGTCTTTTAAGAGGGCGGCTTTTCTACCAGCAGCTCATCGCGGCTATCCTTTGGATACTCTTAGTGCAAAACGCAGACGCAATATACAATCGAGACGACGACAGCTTGAAGAGCTTGGAGGACTTACCGTTGTTACTAATATTGTTCCTGACAGGAACTGGTTTAACCAGTTTGTAGCGGTAGAAAAGCGCAGCTGGAAAGGAGAAGCCGGCACGGCAATTCTCTGTGACCCCGTGGAATATAAAATTCTTGCAAATACAATCAGTGAGGCAAAAACAAGCGGCGCGCTTCGCTCGGCAGCAATTTATTTTGACGGCCGCATGATTGCAGGCTGTCTTTATTTTCGCGTGGCAAAAAGCTGTTTTTATTTTAAGACCGCCTACGATCCGCGTTTTAAAAAGTATGCGCCCGGAATTATGCTTGATATTGAGCTTTTAAAATCTGTATCGAATGATAGAGAGCTACAGTTTATTGATTCTTGTGCTTCGCCTGCGGATGCACGAGTTAATGAGCTTTGGCCGGACAGGCGCAGGATTGAAACCTTAGTTACAGAGAGTAAGCAGCTCTACGGGTCGCTTCTGCTTGATACGATTGCTCCTGTTCATAAGCGCATTAAAAACCGCTTTTACCGTAACCCGGAGTACTGGCGGGAATAGTGTGTGTGCCAGACCAGTTTGTAATTTTGCGTTGGGGCTGCAAAATTACAAGGAAATCATGTTAGTAAAATAATACGGAGTTCACTGGAAAAAGTGGGTCTAAAGCGCCGCTAAAACCGACTTTTGAAAGAATTACGTTCTCCCTAAGGCCGTAAATGTCTACGCAGACGTTTTTACGTTTACGTAGCCGTCTACGTCGACGACATACGAAACCGTGGACGTAGACGAACTATTTAGGCGTACGTTTGGAAAGCATTTGAGCAATTCTTACTAGAAGTGTTTTTGCCCCTCTATGTTCCTTATAATCGGCAATTTTCAGAATAGCGAGAGAGTCGATAATTGCACCGCATTCGAGGGCTGAGCCTCAACTCGCACTAAGCGCCGCTTATACTGCCATCAGTGTAATGGTAACGGTTCTCCGCCTGCCGTCTCGCTCGACGGTCAGCCGGACTGTGTCGCCGACTTTAAGATTGTCGAGGATGCGGTAGAGGTCGTTAGTGTTGTTAATTGGTTTGCCGTTAAGCGCCACGATAATATCTCCGAGAACAATTTCTCCGAAGACATTCTGCACTGTCGGCTTTAGTCCTGCCTTGGCTGCCGGTGAACCCTTAAGTACGTCAACTATCAGAACTCCCTTAATGTCCAGGCGGGCAGTAATATAGTCATCAGCAATCTGTATGCCGAGACCCGGTTTTCGGGCCTTGCCGTAACGTATTATCTGCGGCACAAGCCGTTTAATTGTATCAACCGGAACGGCAAAGCCGATACCGGCATAAGCCCCGGAGGGACTGTAGATAGCGGTGTTAATACCGATAAGACGGCCGTGACTGTCAAGCAAGGGGCCACCGGAATTACCGGGATTAATAGCAGCATCAGTTTGGATTACGCCCTGAATGGGGCGGTTCGAAACAGAAGTTATCTCACGGCCAAGCCCGCTGATAATTCCGGTTGTAAGCGTATGGTCAAAGCCAAAAGGGTTGCCGATTGCATAAACGCTCTGGCCTACCCGAAGAGAGGCTGAACTCCCAACTTTAACCGGCTGAAGCTTGTCTGCCGGGGCATCTATTTTAAGTACCGCCAGGTCTTTATCAACTTCTACGCCTACAAGCGATGCTTTCCAGTTTGAATGATCTGCCAGTGTAACCTCAGCGGCCTGGGCGTCCTGAATTACATGGAAGTTTGTAACCACATGACCTTTTTTATCCCAGATAAACCCTGAACCGGTACCCTGCGGCACTTTAAAAACATTCATACTGAAAAGATCCTGCCTTACAGCAATACTTGTAATATAAACAACCGATGGGGCGCATGATTCAAAGAGCGATACAGTTTTTCGCTCTTGAGGTAAAAGTTCCTGGAGCGCAGCTGCCTGGCCGGGGCGGGCTGAACTGTACGCAGTAAAATAAAAAAACGATCCTGCAACAACTATTAGTATTAAAAGGTATTTAATTCTTATCTTTATCATTTTAGTCCCACCAAAATTGCACGCAGCGTCTTTAGGGCAAAGTAAAGCAGTTATTTCAGCTGGAATCAAATATGGCTGTGGCATAAACTACTTACATGAGGCCAAAGGTGACAGTGGGAATTATAGCTGTGGCTGTTATTTTATGGGCAGTGTTTTTTATGCAGCATAAACCTGAGTGGACAGAGGAGAATTCACTTGTAAAAAGCAGGCCACCAGGGCTAACTGATGACCTTGACAGTAAGTCGCTTATAACTGCTCTTAGCCAGAGCCTTACATATTTAAAGCAGCTTCCGGAAGATAAAATATTTCATTTTGATGGAAATAAAATCTCGGCTAAAAAACTCTACCTTTCTCTTAAAGACTTTAAAGAAAAACTGGAAACTTTTGGCCTTACAGAAAAGTTTTTTAAATACGTAAAAGAGAATTTTGTATTTTACAGAAGTGCTGCCCGTGAAGTGCTTATTACCGGCTATTACGAACCACTACTTAAAGCTTCGAAGGCGCCGGATAAAAGATATAAATACCCGATCTATAAAACACCGCCTGATCTTATAAAAATCCGATTAAGTGATTTTTTTAAAAACACCAGGCAAAATAACCTGCCAGATGAAATTCGGGGAAGAGTTACTTCAACTGGAGAGTTTGTTCCTTATTATACGCGAGAAGAGATTGACTTTAAACACGCACTTAAGGGCATGGGCCTTGAGCTTGCCTGGGTTGATAATTTAGTGGATTTATTCTTCTTACATATCCAGGGCTCTGGGGTGCTTGTTTTTCAGGATGGAACCAGGCTAAGAGTTAATTACGCTGAGCAAAACGGCCACCCGTACAGATCAATAGGCAAATTTCTGGTTGAAAAGGGCATATTTACTTCTGAAGGGGCCTCTATGCAGGCGATAAAGAACTATCTCAGGGAACATCCGAAAGAGGTTAGAACTGTTTTGTCACACAATCCTAGTTATATATTTTTCCGGACAGTTACAGAGGGGCCGCTCGGCCATCTGGAGCTTCCGTTAACACCGTACCGGAGTGTTGCGCTTGACAGGCGTATCTTTCCTCCGGCAGCGCCTGTTTTTCTTATTAGTGAAAAGCCTGAAATAACACCGGATGGAACTATAGTTGGCTGGAAGAAGTTCAGCCGCTTTGTTTTTAACCAGGATACGGGTGGCGCTATTCGCGGGCCGGGCAGGCTTGATCTGTTTTGTGGAGCAGGCGAAGAGGCTGAAATTACAGCCGGGCATTTGAGGCAGAGTGGGGCGTTGTATTTTATTCTAAAAAAACAAAAGACTATGTGACATACTTGTGATCAAGTAGGAAGTTATACACAGCTATTACGTAGATACAAGTATAATCACGATGCCTGTGTGCTGAGCTGTGTGACAGGTGATAGTAATTTTCTATCCGGGTAAAAA
>RFHI01000250.1 GCA_003696425.1 Candidatus Dadabacteria bacterium
CCTTGGAGGATACATTGTTTTGCTTGTCAAATTCCTCAAGCTTTTTGATAAATGGGTCGTTCTTGTCTGCTTGTGGATTGAACGTTGGAAGGGGACTCGTCTCATTTTTCGAAACCTGTTGTTTAAGAAGGGCGGGCGTACCCGTTCCCTTTTTAACAACCTTAATAACTTCAACCCTTTTCTCTGGATCAAGTTTTAGTGGGCCATTTATGATCCATGCACCCTCGGCGTCTTCAAGGATGAAATGTTCCCGGCTATCCGGATAATAAAAATGCATAATTAATGGACCAAAATAGCTTTTTTCAAGTTCAATCGCCGGGGGGGCGCCACGCTGCTTAATAAAGCCGGCAAGCTCTGGGCTGTTACGCATTTCTCGGGCTATCAGCAAGTTAGAGGCCAGGTAGGGGTTTTGTGTGCTAAGGGCCAGTGGCCCGCGGTTTTTTAGCCTATTAATAAGACCGGCGTTAGATCTAATGACTCTGGGAGCACAGGATACCAGCAAAATCAGCAAAACGCTCAGAGCAAGGCTGTATTTTTTCATATCAGTAATTTAATTCGCACTTATAATTAATACAACTCTGTTTTTGTTAGATATTTTCAAGTACTTTCTATAGTGCCGGGTTATCAGGCAGCCGAGAAGGCTGAAAATCTCTGGATAAGCTGAATTTACTGGTTTTTTTCAGTAGCCCCGCACCAAAAAGGGCTGCTTGTGTCATCTTATGGGTGTCTGTATGTTAATGGAAATTACCAGCTCTATAATAAGGAATAATAAATGCATAGGTTTATCTGTATATTAGCGATAGCTGCATTTTTTTCAGGTTGTGGCGCCAAAGGGAAAATTGAAGACTTAATTGACTCCCAGAATGTTCCCCGAAAAACTATAGACGTGTCTCAACTGGGCATTAACGCCTTTGGAAACCAGGCCTTCGCCGGACCACTCTGCTCCCAATACAAAGAAATAAAAAATGTGCTGCGCCTTAAATTTGTACGCGTGCTTTTTAATTGGGACGATAATGTTCAACCCTCACCACAATCAAACCCCAATTTCAGTTTCTATGATGATATCCTTGACTGTTTGCCAGCTGGAGTAGACGCGCTCGTAGTGTTAGCGCATCTTCCCTCCTGGATGAAAAAATCATCGAACTGGATAAACGGAAATCCGCGCGAAACCTTTGCCCGAAAATGGGTAAGAAAAGTTGCTAAACGCTACGCTGGTGATTCCAGAATTGTGGCTTTCCAAATATGGAACGAACCAAATAACGTTGACTTCAGCGAAAATGAAACAATAGGTGTACTCAACTCCCCAATTAATTATGTTGAACTGCTGGCTCTCTCAGTAAATATGGTTGAAGACGTTGATCCCGCACGACGCGTTACTAACGGCGCGACCACTTCAATTGCTCAAAACTTTCCAGACAGCCTTAACTATAATAAAGCAATTAGAGATGCTGGTGGAGTGGATTTAGTGGATTTCTATTCAATCCACTACTACGGGGAGGCTTTTGAAAGATTTAATCTAGAAGTTAAAGACTTTTTAAATGGACTTGGAAAACCTATTTGGGTTACAGAGTCAGGAGAGCGTGGAGTAAATAACCAGCTGGCTTATGCAGAAAAGACCTGGCCATTTTTGCGCGAAAGACTGCCCGGGCTTAGAAGGATCTATGTCTATAGATTCGCTGAAAATTCACCGTCTGATATCACTTTTGGCCTTAAAAACCCTGATCCGGCTTTCCCCGTTTCAGATCTTTATGTCTATCTTCGTGACAGACAGTAACCCGGGGAGTTGTTAACTGTGGCCTTTAAAGCTACAAACAATTCTGATGAGGCTTGTTACATCTTTTGAAGCATTTACCGATCGGCTTAGCCAGAGTTTCTCCTTAGAAGGAAACCTCTTTAAAACCTGTCTGTTCCTTTTGCTTACAGTTTTTTTCCTGCTGGATCCAGTCGTTGATCGCGATCTCTTTGCACGCGTAGCCGTTGGACGACTGGTCGAGATATTTGGAACCGTTCCATTTCAGGATCCCTTTGCATTCACTCCCAAAAAAGAAATCTGGGTTGATCATGAATGGCTTGCCGGAGTGGTTTTTTATTATCTGGCAAGCTTTGGAGGGGATCTTTTACTGTTTTTATTTAAACTTTTTTTTTGTTTTCTTACTCTTTTAATGGCTATTGCCATACGGAAATTAGAATACCCCGATTCTAAAGGTGCTCCATTTTGGACAGTGTTTTGTTCTTTTACAGCAGCTTTTGCCTGGGGAAGTACCGTCAGGGCACAGGTATTTACGTACTTTTTCTTTATGTTCTTATTGCTGGCTGTAAGCCTTGCCCGCAATAAATTTAAAGAGTGGCTTATTCTTGCCCTGCCACTGGTTTTTTTGTGCTGGGCCAATGCGCATGGCGGATTTGTGGTTGGACTAGGGATAATATCCTTTTACTTACTGATGGACTCCTATCTCCAACAAAGGATCTCCAAACTGCTGCTGCTGGTAGTACTTGCCTGTTATGCGGCTTGTAGCGTCACACCATATGGCCCAGCTGTGTATTTCTCCTATATAACTGATGCGCTTGTAATGAAAAGACCTACAATAACTGAATGGCAACCCCTTCAACTTAGCGATCCAAATCTTTTTATATATACGATCATGTTTGTTATATCACTTACTGGATTGATCAATCTAAAAAACAGGAAGAACCTATTCCCCCTTATACTGCTCACAGGGTTTTTCATAGTTGGTGTGCGCCACCAGCGTTTTATGCCATTTTTTGCGCTTTCGGCACTGATCTATGGGCTCTCGGGATGGAACAGATTCTGGAACAGAATTAAGGACACACATGTGCGAAGCTGTCTTTTGATTACCCGTAGTGCAAGCTTTGTGCTAATTATTTCAGCACTTGCTGCGGCCTGTTTTGTGCCATATAGATTATTTCAATTTAGGCTGAATTACAAAGGCTATCCATTAAGCGCTTTGCGCTGGCTTAGAGAAAATAATTTACCTGGAAATTTACTGGTAGACTTTAATAACGGATCGTACGCACTCTGGCGGCTTTATCCTAAAATAAAAATCTCACTTGATGGTCGTTATGAAGAACTATACCCCGAAAGCACAGTCAATCTCGTAAGTAGTGCGCTTAATCCCCGCAGTGAAAATTTTCAAGTTGCTCTTAAAGAACTTAATCCTGATTATATTCTCTTAAAGAAAGGGTGGGGTGCTTACGGCTCTCAGCATAGCTATATTAGCTGGTACAGATGTTACGACGATGGTGAATTTGCCGTTTTAATCAGAAATAATTGCGAAAAAACTGTAAAAAGTTACCCGGCAGAGGACCAGATTTGGAAACCGCTCTTTTAACAC
>RFHI01000251.1 GCA_003696425.1 Candidatus Dadabacteria bacterium
ATATTAATTATTGAAAGAATAAATATTTTGGCTAGACACATCACACTTAATAGGTTCAAAATACTGTGGTATTTGATCTATTGAAATCTTACCGGGGAAGCTTTGATTTTGATCCGTGCGTGTGTTTTCTTGCTTATGCTTAAACGTATAACCGCGTTAGTGCTGACTACGTTGCTGTTATTATCACTATTTTGCACGGCAGGTGAGGTTTATGCCAAACCAAGAAAAAAAATTCGTAAGCCCTCGCGGATCTCAAAAAATCTGGGACAGGAGGCCCGCTCCCTTGATCTGAACATATACGATTTTACTCTTGCTGAAACTGTCACTAATATCATAGAAGATTCTGCCAATACAGACCTGTACGATCAGCTTACACTTAATAATCTCCAAAGGCTTAAGGAAGAGGCCCAACCCCCCTGGAACCCTGCTGACATCGATCCATACAAAACCCGTCAAGTGGTGGAAAAAGCACTGGCTATTCAATCCGGAAGAAGCATAATAAAACTACTGAATCAATCTGAACTACGTAGTTCGTATCTGGCATTTAAGCGGTATCTTAATTCCATTCGAAAGGCCTTAAGCTTCAGTTTGCAAGATAGTGGCGACCGCTACCTTATCAGCCGTGAAAAAAAAGGAAAACAATTAATTGAGCTGAATATGGAATTTAACCTGCGAAACGGTCTGGATCCTCAGCTAAACCTCGGAAACTCCCTGAGGTTTCGTTATAATTATCTTGAAAAGCGTCCAGTGCTCGAACTTGGTTTTGACTTTTAACCGTTTTGCGTATCTTCCTTTTTAGCCTCAACTTAATATTGGTGTTTTTTTCAACTCTTCTTATTACGTACATATAACCTGTACTTGGGTAGCTGTAACTGTTATTTTACCACCTGTGATAATAAGGGAGTTACTTATGAAGAAATTAATTTGTGTCATACTACTCTTCTCGGTAACAGCACCATTTTATGGCTGCACCAGGAAACAACCGGCCTATACTGATATACTGGATCACCCGCTTCTATCCAGGTTACCACAAGAAACAATTGCATTTCTGCTTTACGATACTTCATCCACATCATACCAGAAACTGAGAGAGGTATACACTGACAACGACATATTCAACCTCGCCAGGCTTGGCAACAGGCGCTCGCCCGACGGCATCAGACTAATCAGTGCCTTATTTGCTGCCGACGGCCTTGATTTACTTCCAGCTGCAAACATATCTGCAAAGGGAAGTGGCTTTTTCTTTTTCATGGCACTAAAAAATGGCACCCCAACTACCGGCCTTGTTGCTTCGCTCAACAAGAAAGTTAATACCGAAGCAAGAATTAAGGCTGTAAAGAATAAATTGATTAAAGAGGGCTTTAAAGTAACCGCCCACCCTACAGGCAACTTTGGCCTAAGAATAGAGTCAGGTGATAATAGCTCTGCAGGGCTTTTTGATACCTACTACCTGACTTCTGACAAACAAATGATATTTCTAAGCACCTCTGAAGGAGATTTAAAGCAACTTCTTGAGACAAAAGAAACAGATACCTTGAAAAAGCTTAAGAGTTCTAACGCATTCAAAAAATCACTGAAGGCAATCGGTAAGCGTTCTCATGAGATCGCTCTGGGCTATGCTGATCTGAGTCGTTTATACCGATATTTTTCACGCTCTAATAAAACATTTCCCGGACAAATAAATGCCACGAATGTTCCCTTCAATTCATTTTTGTATACTCAACAGTTTGATTCTGTAGTGCACAACCGAGCAGTCATTAGTATTAATGAAAGTAAAGATAACCCCATTGGACAATTCCTGGCCGTGCTTAAGCAAGCCGGCACTTATACCCCTGATATGATACCAGCGAATAGTGTTATGGCCCTCTCTTTGGACGCCTCGGTGTTAAAACTCTTTGAGAAAATGTCAAGTGCCAGGCCGAAGGTAGCTGGAGCTTCCGTTTCATTTAAGCTTCCGGCATGGACAGAATATTTGTCAGAAGCCAGCCTTGCGGTAACAACTAGCGGTGAAGCCTCACCATTTCCGGGAGTTGTCTGGGAATTGCGGTCAGATGACGCTGGCGAACAACTTTATAGTGGTTTAAAGAGCGATATCAGCTCTTTGCTTACTTCGTTAAAAATGCCATTATCGCAAATGCAGTCAACT
The DNA here is from genome assembly GCA_003696425.1 of Candidatus Dadabacteria bacterium. Lineage (GTDB taxonomy): Bacteria > Bdellovibrionota_C > UBA2361 > UBA2361 > J046 > J046. The sequence goes on from RFHI01000251.1 coordinate 2,147, forward strand.
GAGATTGCAGGCATTCCAACCGAGTATGCACTGAGTCCATTAGGCATCGGCATTTATATTGGCAAGGTAAAAGATACAGTAGTTTTAGGTTCTGAACAGAGCGCTTACACCGCTGCTGTAAATGCCCGATCTGGCATCAACCCGAATATATTGAGCAAATTTACTTCAAAGAGTATCACAAATAATAGAAGTCGAGTTGCTGCCTTTTTCCTGGATTCTGATGGCCTTCTTAAACTGCTTAAATCAGTTAAGGGCACACTTGATATGTTTAGTGGTGGTCAAGGAGCTCAGGCATTCGGTAACCTGGAGCAGCTAAAACAGGCCGGTAGAGTTCAGGTACGTATTAATTACACTCCTGATGGTATGATTTTAGTTGACTCTTTCAGTGAGTATAACAAACAGTCTTAATATTCTTCTCTATAATCAGCCTCACTTGTTAATTGAATTATGAG
>RFHI01000252.1 GCA_003696425.1 Candidatus Dadabacteria bacterium
ACCCGCCAGCTTGCCGGTCTTGCGGCCACATCCATAAATTCTCCCGGCTTAAACGGATTAGGCACATTTTTACGGGCCGGTCTGGCCGGTCTCTTAACAGCCTTAATCTTAAGTAACCCCGGCAGAGTGAACTGTCCTGCAGCCCGCTGCCGGATATGGCGCTCAATCAGCCCCTCGAGAGATTCAAATACGGCTTTAACCTCTTTTTTAGAGAGTCCGGTTTCATCTGCTATTTCAGCTACTACCTGGCTCTTCGTCATCGGGGTTTTTACTGCTGGTTTCTTCTTGGCCATCTGTCCTCCAAAACAAAAGAATAAGTTAAGTTAAAAAACACAAGATTAGTTCTGGCTGTTTTTACTGCCGCCGGCAAATGTCCCAGACGAGAGATACCACTTGCCACCAACCTGAACCATATGAATCTTCTCTGTTTCAGTTTTGTCAGCCGACTTGGTCTGAACCGTAAGAGTGGCACGGTCACCATCAGTTTTTTCATCCAAAATTTTAAAAGTTGATTCCATCATTTCTTTCTTCATTTTTGCACTCTCTTTTTCCATTCCGGCAACCATCTGATTGACCATGGCTTCTCGCTGCTCAGGCGGCATCTGATTAAGATAAGAGCCCATTCTTTCTGTTACGAACTTCCGCGGATTGTCAAAAATACCGCTGAGATACGCTTTAAACTCTTTACTGTTATTAACACCGAGCTGCTGTTTCTCCTGGGCCGAGAGCTCCTTAAAGGCGCTATCCCAGTGTACATAATCAAGCATTACCGAGGGGCGTCCCTCTTTTTTAACCCGAGCAACCATCTCTTTAAAGGTATCTGAGGGGCTCTTTTCAGCCAACAGAGTGCCGGAGTAAAAGAGCATACTAACAATAAGACCTAATGCCATAATAATTTTTTTCATAAGAACTATCTCCCTGACGGCTAACCAATTGTATAAAATATATCTCACACAGTATGTTTTAAAGCCAATTATGGCAAATTTTTTCCTGGCCCGGCTAAGATATAAATGACACTATGTTTTCAAGATATGTTAGCCAGCTTATATAAGGGCTTTTACGCCCGGGCGCTGTTGTAAAACACCCCAACGTCCTGTTAATCTTTCTTTAAGCCCATCAAATTTAACATGTACCCCGGGAGCGCAAAATGAATACCACTATTAAAATTAAAGATGTAATGACTCCTGATCCGCACACAATAGCAGTTGATCAGACATTAAAAAAAGCTAAAGAAGTTATGAAACAGCACGGCATAAGACACCTGCCGGTACGTGACGGTGAAAAATTAACCGGTATTATTACCGAACGGGACATCAACTTCGGTCTGGCGATTGAGCTTAAGCACGATTATGAGCTGCTGGTTTCAGATGTTGTTTTGCCTGATCCTTATACCGTAACTCCTGACACACCTCTGGCTGAAGTGGCGGAACATATGGCCCGTGACTACATAGGTTCTACGCTGATATTGGACGGTGAAAAATTAGTAGGAATATTCACCACGGTAGATGCCTGCAGAGCTCTTGCAAAAATACTAAGGGGCGAAAAAATTAATACCCATACTTGAATTACTAATGACTAAGAAGAAAGCGCCTCATTCGCTTGAAGAACACCTGTTAAGAGCAATGAGGCTTATCGATAACCAGATTGCACGGGAAATGCAGCGCACGCCTGAAGAACGCGAAACTGAGGGAGTCTTAAAATGGACACCCTATAAGAAGCGCAGTGAACTTCTTACTTCAGTCATACTGAATGCTGTTGGTGAAAACAGCGTTAAACTTGACTCACTACTGGTTCTACTTGATTCGAGCGCTAAGGCGCTGGAACTGCTCATGAGCGATCTGGGAAGTTCCGGGCTTGGCAGCGTTAGAAGCGCCTACTGCCAGGAAACCATACGTGCTGTCCAGGAAAGCATGAGAAGAGCGTTGCAAAATATCGACGATCAGCGCCAGTTAATGTAACGCGACCTATTGGGATGCAGCGAAGCAGACTGAAACTAAAAAAGAACGGCTTAAGCACAAGAAAGCTCCTGTCCGGCCTCTACAATTTCTTCCCCCCTCTGGCCATTGTGGCAGCTTTGATTGTACTGCAGTTTGTATTACCGGGCTGCAAATCTAAGGCGACTGTCTCCAAAAAGCCGCTAACAGAGAAATCACAGCCAACACCAACCGCGGCAACCACCGCCACTCCATCTCTTACTCCTGCACCAACAGGGACTCCGATTCTTCAACCTAAAATAATTATTGGCCATACTCCGATCCCTACGCCACCTGCCACAGCAACCCCACCGCCACTGATATCACTTGATGAACTTGATGCGCTCTCTCAAACTCCAACACCGGAAGAGGATACTGATCAGGCTGAAAGTGAAGCCACTCCGTCAGCTGTTCCTACCGCAGAAAAGATCTTTACTGAAGAAGAACTGCAACAGCTGCAGGCTCAGGGAGCAACTGTAGAGCGCGGTGGCAAAAATTCCGCTTTACTGGGGGCTGTAAAAAACAGCTCCGGCAGCTCTCTATCAGGAGGTGCCGTTGCAAGTGAGAACACGCCTGCCTTTCAAACGCAGGATACTCCCACCCCCACACCTGACCAGCAGGATCAGCTGAGCGGTATGGTTGCCGGACAGCCACGCGGGTATGTCATGCTTAATCTGATGCATCCAGCTGCACGTCAAACAATTAATGCACAGGTGCAGAATATGCTTGACGCAAAAGTCCGTGAGCTTTATCTGGGAGTACTTACAGATGGAACATTTTCAAAGGATTTTAATTATTTTGCCTCTGTTGTACGAAAGCTTAATACTACACCACGCTCACTGACTCTTGTAGTGTACCTTACAAACGGCGCTACCATGCGCGCCTGGGATGTAACTCCGATTACAGCCGGGTTTAACCGCATTGAGCCGCAACGTTTCAGGGAATTAATAAGATTTGATCCGGGAGTGCGTGAAGAGTTTCTTGATATGGTCAGAGAAGTTAAGCCTGTACTTGACTTAAACCGCTCGCTGAATCCGCTAAACAGAAATATTGCAATTGTAATGCTGGAAGATAACCTGGACTCTGATTCTTACCGCGCCATGCGGGAGCTGGCTTACTCAGTCTTGGGAGACTCGGTAGCATATTTCAGAAATCCGTGTCAGGGCTGTTACCCTGGTAATGACAGCGATTCATTTGGCGACCCAATTGAACTGCATAGACCTGTGGATCTCGATAGACTTACAGGTGGTGATGGTTTTACACTTGATGGAGTAAGTTATGAATTTAACGAGGGACTATTTAACGGTTCGCTCTCTCTGGAACAGGTAAAACAGCTTGCTGCTAAAGCTGCTCTTAAGCGCCTCTCTTATTTCGGCCTGTGGCGGGCGGAGCGCCAGGGTCTTAGAGGAGATATAACTCTTCATCCCGATCGGCGAAGCTACGAAGTTCCGACTGCCCGTGAGCTTGAACTTGAGCAGGAACTGCTACGTTTTGGCCTGGCTGAGCTTGATTTAATAAGAGAATCACAATAAAACACAATAACAACCTTATATTACAGCTTATTTTTATTTTTCTGGCTGTAACCGGGAGCGGCTTCAGCCCGAATTAATAAGAGTCTAACACCATACATTATGGAGGATACTGCTATGGGAGGATGTGGAACCTGTACATCATCAAAGCCTTCTAAACCGGTTGAGCAGCCCGCTTCGGGAAGCCTGGAGGAACTTAAAGTTCCATCTAAATAAGCATCAGCACAGATTTCTCTTAATCTCTTGAAGATTAGGTCACAACGCACGGTGCCCCGAACGGCTCATGCTGTTCGGGGTTTTATTTAAGTTTCGAGCGGGATATATTCCTGATATAAGTTTTCAGAAATAATAATTAAGAATGTAATGAATGTATCGCTCATAGGGCGTGTTACGTCTACGAATTTTATTATTCAAAGCTGTTGCTGGCTGCGGGAAGCTGAAAGCAGATAACAGAGAACCAGCAATCAGTAAAACTGTAACAAGTAACCAGAAAGTCAGAATCAGCTCCCGGCATTCTACAATCTGCTTTACAGCTTACTGAATTTCAGATTTTCCGATACTGAAGCTGCACACCCAAATCCTCTCCTACCTCCCGCTTGCTTCCAAACTTAAAATAAGTTACTCCCTCTATCTATGAGTGAGAGAGAACAATATGGAATTACTGTTGAGAAAGAATATCTTCATTTTTGTGCCGCTCATCTTCTGATTTATGGTCCCGGTAACCGCGAAGCTCTGCACGGCCATAATTACCAGGTTCGGGCAGATGTCGAGGGAGAGCTGTCACCGGAGAGTGATCTATACATTAACTTCCTGCATATAAAGCCAGTTATAAAAGAGATTTGTGACTCACTTGATCATAAGACGTTAATTCAAGCTGCTTCACCCTACATTGATGTAATCGAAAAGGAGCAGAGTATAACGCTCGTTTTAGGACCTGATGACAGAATTTCTCTCCCCATGCGCGATGTTGTCATGCTGGATATTACTAACACCACCACCGAGCTGCTGGCCCGTCATATCTTTGAATTGGCCATTCAAAAACTTAGTTCTCAATATCCCCATGCGCTTGTTGAGACCTTTACTGTCTGGATTGAGGAGACTCCCGGTCAGGCCGCCTTTTATCGGAAGCACTTTGGCACACCAACTCCACTTAAAACCATAGTTGCAGCATTTGACCGAAAGTAACATATAAACTTGCGGACTCGAACAAAATTAAAATTAACGCTATAATATAAGTATATGGCACGCTTTGATGTCGACTCCATTCTGGAGGCTATAAACTACCGCTATGAGACCAAGCCGTTGGCACTCGTAGCCATTGACGGTGTAGGAGGAGCCGGCAAATCCACACTGGCACGCGAACTGGCTTACCGCAGCGAAAGCATTCTGGTCGTGCAAACAGTTAACTTTTACCGACCAATGGACCCAAAGACCCGCTATAATTTAACTCCGGAAGAGGGTTATATGCTCTATTACGACTGGGAAAGACTTCGTGATCAGGTGTTAATCCCACTGAGTCAGGGTAAACCCTGCCGCTATCAGCGCTACAGCTGGGTGGAATCAAAGCTAAAAGACTGGGTAGAAATTCATCCGCAGGGAATAGTATTGGTAGAGGGGGTTTTCTCCTTCAGACCGGAGTTGCGCAGGTACTATGATTTTTCAATATTTGTAACGGCCAGCGAAAGCGAACGCTACCGGCGCCAGATAGTACGTAAAGAAAACCCTAAAGAGTGGATTGAACGCTGGATGGCTGCTGAAAACTGGTACATCAAACATCATGCACCGCAAGATGCCGCTGATTTACTGGTCGACGGTAATGAAATGGTAATGCACTAGCTGGATATAAAATCCCCGCATAATGATGCAGCTGAGCTGCAGACGATTCACAAAAAATTCAGATTCTTTTAAATTTTTTGAGGTAATCTGTGCTGGTCACCAAGAACTCTGTTTGTTATAATTTTTTTACATTTCGAGGCGGTTCGTTTCACAAAAAATGTAATCTTAAGGGGCATCAATTAGAAGCATCAACGAGTAAGCAATGCTGACTTACTCGAACTGCTCGCCTGTCAGGGCTCATAATCCGGGAGTTCTCAACAGATATAAATATATCGACTCAGGTTATTACCCGGTAAGGGCTGATGCAACTGGAAACAGATAGGACAACCACAGCTATTACTAATTATGGGACACAGCAAAGTGCTGTGGGCTGGATGGCGGTATTGCCGGCTCTATCCGAAAAGCCACTTACCCAAAAAGAAATTCTCGATCTTTTTTCGGAAGAAGACAGGGCAACAATCAACGAGCGCCTTGAAATAATTTCCGCTCTGGCAAAGCTAGTAAGTCACGACTATGAAATTCCTATTGAACTTAATATGCCCGGCCAGGGCTGGCACTGGGATTTTGCCGAGAACCTCATTAAGGCAGACCCTCTTGATATACTCAACAAACCGCTCGATTTTTTGCGATTTGTTGCAGCACACGAAGGTGCGCATAGACGGATCAGTAATCTTTTCCTCATACCTGAAAGCGAGTGGAGACAGCCTGGCTACTCTTTTATGACCAATGCAATTGAAGATCCCAGGGCTAACAATTTTGTTTTAGAAGGTTACCCGCGTTTTCAAAGTTCTATGGAGCTGATTGCGGATGCTGCTGCAGATCTTCAAAAACGCACTAATCAAACTGCACTAAGTACTGTCGGATTTGTTCCCCGCTTCTTAACTGCCGGCTTTGAATACATGCATCAGTGGCGACAAATAAAGCAAAGCGGCGCTTTTAAAGTGCCCGCAGATCTCGATTATGCAATTAAAGATGTACTTGCAAAAACTCTTGATGCAGCCAATGACTCCTGGCAACACTATCCACTGAGAGAGGAGCTTCAACACGACAGTGCACTTTCTGAGTTGTACGCAGCCGCTTCTTATCAAATTAACGCTGAACGGATCTGGCCTGAATTTAAAAAATTGATTGAACTTGATGCAAAAGACGGTGCACTTGAGGAACTTTTAAAAGATTTTCAGGGGGAAAGTGGCTCACAGGGAGAAAATGGTATTCCGCAGAATCTAAAAGACAATTTATCTGAACAGGAATTAAAAGAGCTTCTTGAAGCACTAATGAATGCAGGCAGCACCAGCAGCAGCGCGGAAAGTTCGCCGGTAAGCATTCCTCTGGCTTCCCTTTCTGAAGAATTACTCGAAAAATTAAATGAGTATTTTGAATCCCTTCCTGATGAAAAAAAGCAGGAACTGATTGAACGTGCTCTAAAATCCCTTGCCGACCTGGAAGAGACAGTCAACCAGGATCTTGAAAAAATGTATGCTGAAGCTGGTGAGAGCAACAAGGGAGAGCCAGCCTCCGGAACAACCGGCGGATCTTCAGTGAGTAACGGCTGGGCACAGGACAACCGTCATGGCTCATCTCACAGCGAACATCGCAATAATATTGAGGAGGAAGAAAAATTAAAACGCAACTACGATAGCAATTCAAAGCGTTACCGCCACGCGCTAAAACGCATGAAGCGCCAGATTAGTCATTTGGAGCGTAATTTAAAGCGAATTTTCAAGGATCGCAAAAACCGCAAATGGACCAACGATAACCGACGTGGAAAATCTGTACATATAGGAACTCGTATTAAAGAAATAGCTAAAGGTATTATCCCACTCAATAGCCGCGCCTGGCGCAAACGTAACGCGCCCCTGGAGCGTGATTATGCAATATCAATTGCTGTAGATCTCTCAGGCAGTATGAGTGTAGGTAATAAGATTAAAGAAACCTTCCAGGCCCTGGTAGCAGTATTAGAACCTCTAAATAAATTAAAAATCAAAACAGAAGTTACCGGTTTTAACCGCAAACTGCACCGTTACAAAAAGTTCAGTGACAAGTTAAATGCTAAATTACGAGCCAAGCTTGGAGGCATGGTTAAGGAGGTAAAAAGCAATAATGGGTCAAACACCAACGACGGCCTGGCCATTGTTGAGGCTTCAAAAGCGCTTGAGCGCACCAAGGTTAAACGCAAGATATTAATTATTATAACTGATGGTCAAAGTAACCCCTCAGGCCCCTACATGGCGGAGTACTATCGTGTCGGGAACGTATTAGCCCGCATTAAGAAGAACACTGATCAAATAGTAGTGGCGCTTGGAATCGGCAAAGGGACAGAGTACGTCGAAAAACAGTACCCCAACGGGAAAGGGGCTATAAACATAAAGGACCTTGCAAAAGAGCTTTCAAAATTACTCGAGGATTTAATCAGAGATGACAGGAAATTTAGGCGTTAGTAAATTGTATTCAATCCAGAACCGACTTGAAGCTTACCTGTATTACTTCCAAAAACAGGACGAAACTGGTTTGCTGATAGTTGAAGATCAGCGCCTATTTGACTGGATTGACACAGTCTTAAAGCTTAATTGCTTTAAACCCTCTCTCCTATGGCACGAGGTTCTTGATCACCTTGAAGCTAATATTCCAACATACACCCTTATTAATGAACCCCTTTCCAAGGAGCTATACGATATTATAGCTCAACACTGGAGCAGACGCGGAATGATACAAATCATGGATCGCGACTCAATGGAACTGCGTACAGTACATTTTGATCCGCACTTAAGCAAACTTCTGCTGGTGGTTAACAGAGACGATCTGGAGGAGATCGAAAATAGATTCAGTATCAAAAATAAAGTTGGTTTAACAGTAACTTTTTAAAAGCGAGGTTAAAATGAATCAGGATATAGAACGACCGGATATGCAGCTTAACTGGAGCTGGCTTACCGGAACCCGTCAACCTGAGCAAGCACCAGAAACCGTGAATTTCGGTGGCGTTGAGCTTAAAAAAGGCAAGGGTGGTCCTAATGTACCTAAGCTGGAACGCTTTAAGGATAATGTAATAACACCCTATGATGAACTTTTAATGCAAAAACTGGCAGTTGCTTTTGACCTTAATCAGCCGGTTCTGATCGAATCCGGTTCAGGACTTGGAAAATCCGAAACGGTAGATCGAATGGCAGCTATTCTGAACTGGGAGTCGTACTATGCCAATTGTCACGATTTCGATCCGGATGTTTTAATTGGCAGTAAAACCGTGCGTGAAGATACAAAGAGCGGCTTCGGTTGGAAAGATGGCATTGTTATGCAGGCAATTCGGAACGGCGGTATACTTTTTCTGGATGAATTTAATTTTATGCGCGGTGAAACCCGCGGCCGTCTGCATGAAGTGCTTGACGCTATTTTGCGTGGGAAAGACGAGGTAGTGCTGATTGAAAATGATGGTGAGCGGGTCAAAGTTCATCCGGATTTAAGAATAGTTGCAGCACAGAATCCGCCGGGAGGAGAATATTCTGACCGCGAAGTACTTGATCCTCCACAGCTTACCCGTTTTGTATATCTTAAGGAGTTTACTGACTTGCCGCGTGAAATCAAAGAAGCACGTGCGTTTGGCTTTGTCGGTAAAGACAGTGAGTATGAACTCCCTGAGGAGTTAAAACTGCATGCCAATCCGGAATCATCGGTCGAGACCATTCGCGAGCACCCTGAAATAAACAACGCTATAAAACAGCTGATTGACTTTGAAGAAGCAGTGAACCGCATGGTTGAGAGCGGCTCTTTAGGGCAGGATGCTGCCCAGCCGGTATATTTCTCGTTCCAGCGGGATTTTAATCGTACCATTCAGTTCGTGGCGCGCTATTACGACGGTGATCTGTACGGCACACTAAAGAAAGCTTTGCGTTATTATTATTCTAATAAATTTGAGCCAGGTATTGACCGCAAAAAGGTAGAAGAGCTAATTGAGAGCCTGATTGGGCCAAAGCCTGTGCCGGATCCTAACCGCCGCTCTCTCACAGTTATTGATGGCCGCACCAGAGAACCTGATGATGATCCCTGGAGTCCATACGCTGCCTGAGTGTAAAGCCGAAAAGCAGAGTGCAGGATACTGGAGGTCGGCTTCCTGATTTTCCGACTTCTGACTTTCTGGTCACCGTTTACTGGTTACTGTTTTCCCGCTATCAGCTTCCGGCACCCTGCTGCCAGCAAAAGCTTTGAAGAATAAAATTCGTCGGCGGCAACGTCGCCGT
>RFHI01000253.1 GCA_003696425.1 Candidatus Dadabacteria bacterium
CTCATAAATATATTACTACCGCTTCTGGTTACAATCAACAATTAGGGGTATGAACTAGAAAAAATCTGTTAAATTCTTTGGTTGCGGCGCTTTTACGTTCTGTTTGCAGGATTAATCCAGCAAGTTATCAAATAAGAGTTTGTAACCGGCTGCGCACTTTTCCCAGCTGAAATTGTTAGCAAAACGGCGGGCATTTTCCTCTATCAGGTTACGCTTACCAGAATTATCTTCAAGGATAGATATTATTTTTGCAACAGAATTTAAATCTTCAGAATCAAACAGGTATCCGTTTTCTCCGTGTTTTATAAACTCGCGGTGAGACTCAATATCAGAGAGTATTACCACCTTACCGGCTGCCATAGCCTCCAGAGTTGCATTTGAGCGGCCTTCAAATTCGGAGGCACTTAAATAATAGCGTGAAAGAGCCATAAGACACGGCACTTCAGATGGTTTTACCTCACCGGTTAAAATAACCCGCTCGGCAACCCCCAGTTTGTGCATGAGTTTATTTAGTTCATCAAGGTATGAACTGTCGTTAGTTCTGCCGCAAAGAATTAAGCTAAACTCTGCCATGGCAGGCTCAGCCAGTAGCTTAATTAATAAATGGGCACGCTTTCTGGGCACAAGAGTACCGATAGAGAGCAGATATTTTTTACTGGTGTCGTATCCATGGACTTTTGCGTAGCTTTCTAACTCCCTGATAGTTGGGAGAGTAATACTTACACCATTTGGAATAAACATCAGTTTTTCCTGGTCGAGTTGATAAAGCTCGTTCAGATCTTTCAGGAAACTTTTATTAACCGACACTATCCTGCTGGCCCGTTTTACAATTGGTGCGAGCAAAAGCCGTAAAGCTCGAATTTTTATCAGCCTTAAGTCTTCACCGCGCATAGTAATTACATAAGGTTTGCCGGTAAGAACTGATACAAAAAAGGCCGGAAGAGCACCTATTAACCAGTTTGCATGGATAAGCTGATACTTTCTTCGCAGCTTTATTGCCTGGTAAAACAGACCTGCCAGGAGAGCCGGGGCCTGCATAATAAGCCAGGGGTTAGAGCGCAGATTGGGAATAATCCCGGCGCCAAAGGCCAGCGAGCCGCGCCTCAGAATGCCGTAGCGGTAGCGGATTATCTCAAAATTTCCAAGAGCTTCGCGTGGTTTCTCATTCCGGTCAAAGGGAACAATTACAAACCCGCCGAGTCCCACGTCTGAAAATGCACACACAAGCCTTTTAACAAATATACTGGCCTCGTCGTCTTCAAAACGCGGAAAAGAAGTTGTAAGGACACAGATTTTCATTTTGTTCAGTAGAGTCTCTTATTCTCATCTTCCTCGGGCGGTGTGGCCGGAAGAGATAGCGGAGTATCGTTTGCTTCAGCGTTATTTAAGGGTTCAATTGCAATCTCCCACAGGCCAAAGCCGTTATCAGCATAAATGGGCCGGGCATAATCGCGGATAAACTCGTTCCAGATAAGCTTATCTTCATCACTTAAAATTTCCTCAAACCCCCTTCTGGTACGCTCAAGATGTGCCATGAGATGAGTAACACCGCGTCTGCGCAAATCTCTTGCAAGGTCATCAGCACTGCGTGCATGCTTAATTCTTCTAAGCAGCCAGTTGGCAGAAAAATGCCCCCCTGATATAACGTTACGATGGTAATAATAAAACTTATTACCGGTATAAAGGAGATAAACAACTGAATCTTCCGGCAGGTTGTTATTTATATACTCAATCATACCGTATTCAGGAATCGTGCGTTTAAGATATTCCGATTTTGCTTTGCTGCTGTGATCGTTTTGAAAGATATAGGCCAGTGCTGCTTTACGCTTTTCAAAGGTATAACAGTAACCGGCAGCGAACATCGTGTGTATTGTTATAATTATCGCTGTTATTAGCTTTTTGTATCTTGATTCAAAAAAACCGGATACTACTTTAAAACCAGCAGCTGATAAAACAAGTATAATTCCAAAGATAGGAGCATTGTAGCGTACTCTGGCAGCAGCCATAAAAATGGCAAAAACAAAATAAATTAACGCCGTCAGGTAAAAATACCCCTTCCAGTTCTGATTCTTCAGAGCAAACAGAGGAAAAATAGCCAGAAAAAGGACGGGACTTAAAACGCCGTCATAAGTTCGTCCGGAACCATCTGCTCCGAGAATAATCATCCTGAGTGGCATCGTAACAATATCAAACCAGCTCTCGCCGTAAAGCAGGAAGCGCTGTTCAAGCGGCTTAAGTGTGGGAACTCCTGCGCTGGTAGTTGCTCCGCCGAGAATACCTTTATAAAGCGGGTAGAGCGGATTTCCTGCCCACAGTATGTTTTTAAATAGCCAGGGAGAAAAGAGCAGGATTGCCGGAAATGCTACCAGGAAGACGGCAGTAATAATTTGCGCTGGCTTTGCATTGCGGCGTGAAGCAAAAATAAGGGTAGTAAAAAATAGAACTACAGCAAAGAGCAAAGCATTGTATTTACACCCAAGCGCCAGGCCTAATGCAAGCCCGGCTGTAAAGGCATAGCGTTTAAAAAAACCCTCAGTACCCCAACGAACAAGTGCAATAACTGTTACTGTAGCATAAAGTGCAAGGCCCAGATCTACAAGCGGTCCAGCTGCCAGCCGGATATTTATCGGAAGAGAAACAGTTATTAAAAATCCTAACAGAGCGGTTTCGGCATCCCGTAGTTTGCGCCAGAGAAACATGGAGACTACCCCGGCCAGCAGCAAGAGATAAGACAGATGGTAAATTCCACAGAGGTGTTCAAGATCGTGTTTTAATAAGAAAGTATAGGCCAGGTTGAGCAGCATTGGATAGTAAGACCATTCATGCCAGTTGATGTCTATGATTCTTCCTGCTTCAACCCACCACTTTGGTACAGCCAGATGGTGAATCAACGCATCTCGTGCGGTAACCGGCGCAAATGAGTTTAATGCCGCAAAGAGGATGAACAGAGCACTAATAAAAAGTGACACTTTTGCTGTGGTTGTAGAGAGCAGGGCCAGTCTTAAAACAAAGATAGCTGTTGTTAAAAGTGCCAGGGACAGTAAAATGATATGCAGTACTCCGGCGTAATCAAAATATGGACTGGTTATGCCTATTATTGCCCCAAGCGGTAAAAGCGAGAGAAGGGTAATGCCGCTTAGGATTAGCAGTGTAACTGTAATGCTCTCAAATTTTTGTAAGGGCAGCTCTTTTTTCTTCATTTTATGTATGTTAACCCTGTTTTTAAGGTAGGGCCACATGAAAAAGGACTCTAAATCTGAGAGAAACCTGGCTATTAGGGTTGTGATGATGCCGCGGGATACAAATCCGCTTGGCAGTATCTTTGGCGGCTATATCTTGAGTTTAATAGATTTTGCAGCCGGTCAGCATGCACGATTCGTGTCTCCTCAGAAATACCTCACGAAAGTTATGCGCGAAGTAGAATTTATTGCACCGGTTTTTGTGGGGGATTCAGTAAGTTTTTATACTGAGACCGTAAAGATTGGAAAGACCTCCATGACGGTAAGAATTGACGTTGAAGCCACCCGCGGAGAAGACTGTGTTGAAACTATTCATGTCACTACAGCCGAAGCCGTTATGGTTGCAGTTGATGATGACAACAGGCCCGTGCCGATTAAGACCCGATAATGCCAGCTTACTGCTTTTTAAGCGGCAAAAAAACAGCAAAATGATTGTCGTGGTATAGGAGCTTCCATTCTGAGGGGTCTCTAATCATAAACTGTACCAGTGCAGAGCTTTTACTGACCAGTGCGACGTCAGGGTCGTATCTGTTTAAAGTTTCTGCCCAGTTATTGCGGGCGCGATAGAGATCAAAGCTTTCGTAAAAAGTTTCTGGAGCTACGGCCTGTGTACGTCCGTCAGTAGTTACGCGGTAATCGTGCTCAGGATCATTTAAATACAGTATCCAGCGGCACCAGCCGCCGTGATTAAAGTGAGTAAGAACTCTGATGTGCGATCTTCCTGACGATGGTTTAATTCCTGCGCGGGCAATAGCTTCACAGGCATGCACTGGACAGTACTGATGTATAAATCCCTCGTTGTTGTTCAACCAGGGTGAGCCGCGCAGCGTATACCAGAGCGCCATAGCAGTTAAAAATGTTAAAATTACAACATTTAATGGTTGTTTATCCTTAAAGGCACGCGGTGAAAGCGAGTAAATAGACGGCGTAATATGTTTCAATATATAAGGCAGACTGCCAACCGCAAAAAGAGAAACAAACTTTATGGCCCTGACTGATTCGTATGCAAATATCAGCGCGGTCAGTAGATTTCCGCTATCATTTTTTATATGCCGCCATCTGAAATTTTTAATAATCAGTATAAATAATCCAAACCAGATCCAGGAGGTAATGCCGCGTGCCAGTATTGTTGGGGTAAACTCACCAATTGTATCACGAAGCTTTGCCGGCATTCTGAGGTAGTCGAGGATGACAGCGTAGTTCATAAAGATAAATGGTGGATGATAACCGATATTTACAATTCCGTAGGGAGAAATTAAGCCGGCAAGACCAAGAAGCAGCGCGCCACCCCAG
>RFHI01000254.1 GCA_003696425.1 Candidatus Dadabacteria bacterium
CTGGCTTCCTCCCCCATCTTTGTCAGCCTCCTTCAGTCTTCTGACTATCCGCCCTTTGGTAAGATCATAAGGTGAAATCTCAACAAGAACCTGGTCTCCCGGGAGTACCCGGATATAATAACGACGCATTTTGCCAGCAAGATAAGCAATCAGCTCGTGCCCATTATCACATACAACTTTAAAGGTAGTATTAGGAAAACACTCCTTTACTACCCCTTTCATCTCTATTGCGTCCTTAGCCATATAATATTTTTACCTTTTTAGCTTTCTCCTGTAAATACGCCGATTGAGCGGTATTTCTGATAACGTCTGTCAAGTAACTCTTTTACAGTAAGCTGACTTAGTTCTTCAAGATGTCTTACCAGCACTGACCTGACATTCTCTGCAGTCTCACGATGATTACTGTGCGCACCACCTAGGGGTTCCGGAATAATCTCATCTATAACTCCCAGTTCCATAAGCTGCTGAGCTGTAACCCTTAACATCTCAGCAGCTGTTTCAGCATATTGTGCAGCAGCACTTTCATTACCTCTACCCCACAGTATACTGGCACAGCCTTCCGGAGTAATTACTGAATAACAGGCATTCTCAAGCATTAAAATTCTATCTGAAACACCAAGTGCCAGCGCGCCACCACTTCCACCTTCGCCAATTACAACACTTATAACCGGCACAGTTAATTCCGATAACTCCAGCAGATTCTTGGCAATAGCCTCAGCCTGCCCGCGTTCTTCAGCCTCAAGCCCGGGGTAAGCCCCTTGAGTATCTATAAAGGTTATAAGTGGCATCCCAAATTTCTCAGCCAATCGGAACAGGCGAAGTGCCTTGCGGTAACCCTCTGGTTGCGGCATACCAAAATTCCTTTTGAGCCGCTCCGCTGTTGTACGTCCGCGCTGATGGCCAACAATCATAACCGGCATCTCGCCCAGCCGGCCAATCCCTCCCACAATGGCAGGATCATCAGCATAGAGTCTATCTCCGTGCAGCTCTCTAAAGTCCGTAATCAGAAATTTTACAAAATCAAGAGTAAAGGGTCTGTCAAAGTGCCTTGAAAGCTGAACCCGCTGATACGGGGTCAGTTTGCCGTAAATATCACGGCGCATTTTGGCAACTCGCTCTTCCAATTTGGCATACTCATCGCGCCTGGACTGATCACCACTAGCCAGCTCATTTTCGAGAGCTGCCAGCTGCATCTCAAGCTCTACCAGTGGACGTTCAAACTCAAGCGGATGCTCAATCGGTGCCAATTGATCTGTTCCTATAAACAAACTTTAAACTTACCAAGTGCATATGATTTATACACACTAAGATGATGAAAATAAAACCGCCGCCGTCTTAGCGCAATCAGAAATGCTGGCTGACAACAGCGCCCTAATCTATGATTATGCTTCAACGTTGATAGCTATCTGTATTTACTACATATTTAAAGCGGATTGGTCCATCAGCCTTGCTGCATCCAGATACAGCACCCCGACATTACTACCCACGTTCTTAAAATAGCTGCGGCAAAGTGAAAGAAGTTTACTGGCTCTTAGAGCAAAAACCTCAAATCCCTCACACTCCCTACAACCCTCATTGTCATCAGGTTCTATCGTCAGCCAGTCCCGTTTACACGGCTCATTCCTCCAAAAGGTCATCTGCCGCTTCGCAAAGCGTCTGGTGTACATTGCTATTGATTCTATAAGCTCCTCTTTAGTTATATCACCTCTTATATACTTAAGAGTTTGTGCATAGCCTAACGCTTTTAAAGGCGGAGCCTCAGCGCCGTATTCATTCAGCAACATTTCGGTCTCATCAATTATACCGGTTTCTACCATCCTATTTGAGCGGTTGTTTATTCTCTCATAAAGAACTGTACGATCATGACAAAGCACTAAGATTAGTGCCCTATAGCGCAAACCAGAAAAAGAATGGCTGTTATGAACATCGCTTGCCGGTTTTCCCGAGGTCATACTTATCTCAAGCGCACGAATAATTCTAAGCCTGTCATTGACGTGCAAACGGCTGGCACTAACAGGATCTATTTTTTTTAACTTTTCATACAAGGTATCAGAGGGCAATTTTTCCAAAGCGCTCCTTAATTGTTTATTTGCTTCCGGCATATCTGCCAGACCGTGCAGCAAAGCAGTAATATACATACTGGTACCCCCTGCAAAAATCGGCTGTACTCTTCGATTAAAACAATCTTTAATTGCCTGATCGGCCAGTTCGCAATATTCACTGACGTTTGAAGACATTCCCGGTTCCAGATACCCAAAAAGATGATGGCGAACCCCCTGCATCTGATCTTCAGAGATCCTGGCTGAACCTATACTGATGCGATCATAAATCTGCATTGAGTCAATATTTATAACTTCACCTTGAAGCTTTCTGGCCAGAAAAACTGCGAGTTCCGATTTGCCTGAAGCCGTCGGCCCAGTAACTATTAATAGTGGCTGTGTCTGCTTCACCGGTCGCGTCCAAACCAGCTTTCAATCTGATCCCTTGAAAACTTTACCACCACGGGCCTGCCATGCGGACAGGCAGCAGCAAAATCACTTCGATCCATCATTTCAAGCAGAGCGTACACTTCGTCCCGAGTAAGCTCATCCCCGCTTCTAACACTTGAATGACATGCAATCCGTGCACAGATGGCATCAAGTCTTTCTTTAATAACAAACTCCACCTGCTTATCATCTAAAACTTCTCCTATCTCACGTAGAAGCAAAGAAATATCTGTGCTGCCTAGTAAAGTGGGAACTGCGCGCACTACGACGCTATCATCACCAAGCGGTTCTATTTCAAATCCGAAGCGGGTAAGAGTCTCCAAATTCTTAACTACCAGCGCAGCCCTCTCCTCACCCAATTCTATAACCTCCGGCATTAACAGTTGCTGCGATCTCAAACCACCCTGCTCAAGAGCGCCCTTAATCTCATTATAACGACAGCGTTCGTGCGCTGCATGCATATCAACAACGTAAATTGCATCCTTGTCCTCAAGGAATATAAAACAATTTAATGCCTGCCCTACAAATTTCAGGGCAGCATACTTAACAGGCAACTCTTGATCCTCGCTTAAAGACTCCTCATTAGCATTATTGCCAACGAAACCGGCTTCAGCAGATACATTCTCACGACGAGCTTTAATCAATCCGGAAGAACTATCCTCGGCAGTTTTACCAAAAAACTGCAATCTTTCACTCGTTCGTGTGTTTTCATAACCCCGATAGGGGTTACTTACATATGCCTTAACCGGCTGCCTAAAGCCTGTCACAGCCCGATTTACCGAGTTTTGAACCAGATTAAAAATCCGTCCCGGTTCTCTAAATCGAACTTCACTTTTTTGCGGGTGCACATTTACGTCTACAAGCTCACCTGGTAACTCCAGAGCAATTATGCCCACGGGCGTTTCAGACGGTTTAAGGGTTGAATGAAACCCATCACGTACGGCCCTTAGAATCAAACGATCACTTACAACCCTCCCATTAACAAGAATTACCAGCCGGTTTCCTGAGGTAGTTGCCATACCAGGATGACCAACTATCCCGGACAGGCTGTACGGGTCTGAGCGCCCTTCCAGCATAACTGTGCTACCCTTTATAAATTGGCTGGCCCTATCAAGCAGTGACTGCTTTGCAGAAAGATTAATCAGCTCCCGCCCGTCAGAGGTTAGCCGGAAATGCACATCCGGTCGCCCGAGAGCAGCACTTAGTACCCAAGTTTTTATCTTTAGCTCTTCAGTTTTAGGTTGACGCAGAAACTTCCTGCGAGCAGGCATATTATAAAAGAGGCTACGTACAGCAACCGACGTTCCTGCCGTAGCAGCTACTGAATTGACCCCCTTTAATTTACCGGCATGCATAATAACTTCAGTTCCAAGCTGCTCTTTAGCTGATCGCGTAATAAGAGATATTTTTGAGACCGCAGCAATAGATGCCAACGCCTCCCCCCTGAAACCATAAGTACTTATGTTTTTTAAATCCGAATCGTCTGAAATTTTTGAGGTAGCATGCCGCTCAAATGCCAGTAAAGCATCGTCGCGCTCCATCCCGCAGCCGTCATCCTGCACTTCAATCAGGGACCTGCCACCTGCAGCAATTCTGATTGACACCGACCTTGCTCCAGCATCAAGAGCATTATCTATCAGTTCTCGCACCACTGAGACCGGCCTATCAATTACTTCACCGGCAGCTATTTTGTTTATTACAATATCAGGCAGTATTTTGATGCTCATCTCTCTACTGTAATTGAGGTTTCACTGTTACCACCCTTTCTGCCCCTCTAATCCCACCACGTCGAAGCGTCAGTTCAAGTTCCCTGGCGCCATTTTCAATCACAAGACTCTCCACTTCTGACTTGTTTTTTACCCTTTTGCCGTTCACTTTGTAAACCAAATCAGCTCTATCAAAATCACGCACATATCCACGCAGAAACACCCCGCTTGAAGCCCGTTCTACTGGTGCAATCATAGCTTTATCGGCCGGGCCACCTGGAATAACCCGCCAAACCATCGGCCCCTGATTGGTATCAGCCAATATCCAGCCCAGAGTTGGTCGCAGCACTTTCCCTGTTGCAACAAGTTCAGGAAGCACCTCTTTTATGCGATTAATTGGAACAGCAAAGCCTATGCCGGCAGAATCCCCTGACTGACTTAAAATAGCTGTGTTGATTCCTATTAAACGCCCTTCGCTATCAAGTAGCGGACCACCCGAATTGCCCGGATTAATAGCTGCATCAGTCTGAATCAATCCGTGAAGTAATCGGCCGTCAGGGCTTCTAACGGTTCTATTTAAACTTGATATAATTCCAGTAGTAAGTGTTCGGTGGAGTCCAAAAGGATTGCCAATCGCAAGAACCCGCTGGCCAACTTCAAGCTGCGAAGAGTCGCCAAACGGGATTGCAGTAAGAGAGTCCGGAGGATTGTGAAGCTGCAGAACAACTAAATCATAAGCCTTATCATAACCTACCAGGCGAGCATTGTAACTCTGCTTGTCTGCTAAAACGATTTCGATTTTGTGAGCATTTTGAATCACATGCAAATTAGTTATAATCAGTCCTTTTTGAGCATCAATAATTATCCCCGATCCCGATCCCTTTCGGGGCTTAATCTCCATAAACATGTCGAAGGGATCATAGGTCAAAGTAATTGTTGAAATGAACACCACTGCTTCATTAGTCTTTTTATAAACATCAATATTTTGCTGTTCCTCAAGAGTTCGCCGTGCTCTGGGCAGCGGAGGTTCGCCATAAGCCAGTTCTGATTTCGGGGAAATAAAACCTGCCTTCACTGACAACAATACCAAGCCAGCAATAACCCCGCCGGCAGCAAGAAGATGTATAAATAATCGAAAGTTTTTAGTGTTTCTCAATTTCCCGCCATTTTATTTATTGCCAACATCAATTGAGGCTTTAACCTTTCTCACTCGCTCTACCTTTATCACCCCAGGAACCATTTCTATCGCTCTGATTATCTTTTCAAGCTGCTGAGCGTCCTCAATTGTAAGCTCAAAATAGTTAATTGCCTTGCCAAAATCCGTTGTTTTTACCTGCGCACTATTAATATTAGCACCATTTGCAGTAATTGCCTGGGTAACATTTGAGAGTAATCCAATCTGATCCTGTGAATGAACAGTCAGCCTTACACGACGAGGCGCTTTAACATCGCTGTCCCAGGAGACATCTACTTTACGCAGCGGATCAAGCTGCATAATCTGAGCACAATCAGCGTAATGGACAGTAACTCCACGCCCCCGAGTTATGTAGCCAACAATTCTATCTCCGGGAAGAGGCTCACAACACCGTGCGAAACGAACAACTATATCATCAAAACCACTTACCTTTACCCCAACTTTTTGACGCGAAACACGAGCGGCTCTTTTAAATATCTTTTCAAGCGGAGACTCTTCACGACGAAGTTCAGCTTCAATATCGACCCCCTCAGGGAGGATTTTTCCAAGAACCTTGGTTGCGCTAATCTTTCCATAGCCAATTTCAGCATATAAATCTCCTTCGCTCTTAAGTCCCATCTGCTGAGCAATTTCGAGCATCTTCCCGCTTTTTTCCACTTTTTTAATGCTCATCTTCACTTTTCGCAAAGCTTTATTAAGAATTTCCATCCCAATAGCCAAAGAGCGGGAATGCTCCTGCGATTTAAGAAAAGCTCTTATCCTCTGTTTCGCTTTTGAAGACTTTACAAAATTCAACCAGTTCTTATTGGGTACATGGTTCTTAGAAGTCATTATTTCGACCGTATCGCCGTTTTGCAGCTCATAGTTAAGCGGAACGATAGAGCCGTTAACCTTAGCACCCGAAGTTGTGTGACCAACATCAGTATGTACTGCATAGGCAAAATCAACTGGAGTTGCTCCGTGCGGCAGCCTGATCAGATCGCCTCGTGGAGTAAATACAAATACATCCTGCGGGAATAGTTCACCTTTAACCGACTGAATAAACTCGTCTGGATTTTTCAGGTACTGCTGAGTTTCCACGAGCTCCTTTACCCAATTCAGATCAAAACCGCTAAAAGCAGAACCCTCCTTATATTTCCAATGGGCGGCAACTCCTTCCTCTGCAACCAGATTCATTTCAGGAGTTCTAATTTGCACTTCAATTCGCTGCCCTCCGGTTGCTATTACGGTGGTGTGCAGAGACTGATACATATTGGGCTTTGGCATTGCTATATAATCTTTAAAGCGACCAGGAACCGGCTTCCATTCCGAGTGAACAATACCTAGCGTTTCATAACAGGCTCGCACAGTAGGTACTATAATCCTGAAACCGAGCAGATCGTGTACTTCTTCAAAGGAGAGGTTATCCCTCTCCATCTTTTGCCATACCGAATAAAAATGCTTACTGCGTCCCTTAACTGAAGCAGATATACCAGCCGCTTCCAGTTTTTTCTTTATTTCCTCGGTCATCTCTTCTATAAATTTGTCCCTTTCTTTGGCGGTACGATCATACTTTTCCTGTATCGCTTTATAGAGTTCAGGCCGTAAGTGCTTTAGACAGAGATCTTCCAATTCAGACTTTAGCCAGTGAATTCCCAACCTATTGGCAAGCGGTGCATAAATTTCCTTTGTTTCTCTGGCAATACGCCGACGGCGTTCAATTGAAAGATGATCGAGAGTACGCATATTGTGAAGACGATCGCAGAGTTTAACGAGCACGACTCTAATATCTCTGGCCATAGCAATCAGCATTTTGCGAAAGCTTTCGGCCTGTTTTTCTTCACGTGAGCCGTAGCTGATACGGCTCAATTTAGTTACTCCATCTACGATATCAGCTACTTCAGTCCCAAACCTCTCAGCCAGCTGTTCATATGTAACATTGCAGTCTTCAATTGTGTCGTGTAATAAAGCACCCACAACTGATGGCACATCTAATTTCAGACGTGCCACCAGCAAAGCCGTTTCGACCACATGATTAAAGTAAGGCTCGCCAGATGCTCTTACCTGGCCCTTATGCTGCTCGCTGGCAAAATCATAAGCATCTTTTAGAAGGTTTAGATCTGGTTCGGGATGATACTTCTGAACAGCGCTGGATATTTCTTCAAATCCCATACCATAAAATTAACAGAGGCAAAAAGCCGGTTAGAATAAAACTGCTGACAAAATACCCTGAGCTAACTCAGGTTACGCAGCGTTTTCGCTACTTTCGCCACCGCTTTCTTCGCTGTCAGGTGCGGTAGCTTGACTTTGAGTGCCATTTCGATCCTGTTCAGCAGTATCAACCGGCTCCTCTTTGGCTGCCCGAGCCTTTTCCCACTGCAACTCACGCTCTTCACGTTGCCGCTGCTGAGCCTGCTGAATTTCTTCTTCGGTCATAAAGCGAACCTTACCGGCAGCTATCTCTCTTAACGCAACCACCACGGGCTTATTATCTACCTCGTAATCCAAGACTATCGGAGAGCCAGCCAAAATCTGTTTGGTACGTTTAGATGCAAGCTGCACAAGGGCAAAGCGGTTTGTTTCCTTTGTCAGACAATCTTCAACTGTAATACGAGCCATAATTGTTTCAGTAACTTAGGGTTAATTTAAACTATCTATCACACAAGCTCACAGATTAACTCAAAGTTGTATCATACGTCCATAGGTAGCTGAAAATTTAAGGTTACAGATTAACTTAGCAGGCTTCGCTTAAAAAGCTACAAATATAATATTTTTAATGGGTTATCGACTTTGCCCGGATAAAACACGCGCATCACTAGCTCGAATGTATCCGAGATTGCCACGTTTGGAGCGCAGCTGCAGCCAGTTACCCACCTTAGCCTGGACCATTACACGATCACCCTCGTAGAGAGTCCCTACTGACACCGTTAAAACTGATGGTCTAGCCATTATCTTTGTCGGGCGTATGATCGTATACATCGTCACCTGGTCGAGTTTTTCATAGGGGTATGCCGCCGGCGGTTCGTTTGGCTTTGCTAAGGCACTTCTGGGACCTAGGGGTATATCAAGATGTGATCGAGCCTGCCCCCGCATAATTTTTCCAAAATCATAAGGTTCAAGTGGTCCACTAGTGTTTACGACTTGTTTATGCCCAACAACATTATGTTCAGTCTCCTTGGCATCGTCTCTCTTCTCAGCTCTATTAATGCCGTAGTAGAGCGCGTCGAGATTACTTACAGATCTTATTCTCTTTAATTCAGGTAAAATCGGTACGGGGCGTGCATCACCACTTGATCGCTTTATAACTACTATACCAGCAATATCTCTTGCGCTTAAGTTCCAAAAAACTAGTCCGACAATAATTAAAATAGATAAGCCTAATATTAATAACCTGCGAGAATCAAAAATAGATTTTTGCGTTTTAAGCCTGTTTTTTTCAGTATCATCTTGCCCGCCATCCGAGTTAACTTCATCAACATCTAAAAGCTGCGAACCACAGAGTTTTCTCAACTCACTACAAATGCCATTCTCCCTGCTAATATCCGTATTAGCGCCTGTCTGGTAAGATCTTAAAAGCTCTCTAGCCACAACTGTACAATCAACTGAAAACTGATTAGCCCTTTTTAAAAAAGTTAAGGCTGTATCGAAGCACCCGCATTTAGCCAATTCGTTTGCCACTTCCTGCAACAGATTTCCGCACATTTGACAGAGTTCCTCTGGGAGCGCAAACTCGGATTTAATAATCTCAGATGAAACCGATTCAAGCGGAGCAGCCAGCATAGAAGCTGGCATTAATTGTCCCTTGAGTTGCGCCAGAATCCACCACAACTTTGCTTCTATTACCTCATTCTTTTTGCCCGAAGAGATATTTTTTTCACATAAAATACTTAGTTCATGCCATTTTTGAGCATGCATTAAAATCTCATAATTATTGGGGGCCTTATTAACTGAGCTTCCGTTGGAATCAATGGTAGTGAAATCTACTGGAGCGGAAACACGAATATAATTGTCATAAGAAACACTATTCCTTTTAACTCCATCTGTTTTACCAGCTGAAGTGTTGAGCAATTCCAACAGCCCCAAATTAACTGTCTCCGTTTTATGTTTTTTGTCCTGTGAATTTTTATCCATCAGTCAATATTTTTATTGTAGCATAATTCACAGGCGAGCTACCTGCCCGGCCCAACTATAAGTAGAGGGAACTGCCACTAATGCATTATTAGTTATGATGAATAAGCTGGCAGTTGCCGCTATTAATGCCGGAAAAAGCGAAACAGCTCCGTAAGCCCCTGTTTTTAAATGCCTTTACGGCCGATTAGAGACACTGATACTATACTTTCCAAACCTGTAGGCAAAAGTTCGTGGTTTAAAGATTTAAATGGCTTATTCAGCTAATGATTGGTGGATTTAAGTTGTTGAGGAGAGTTTGCAACATTTACCTAATTATAACCTTTGCTTTACTGCTGTGTGGCTGTACAACCGGTAGCATATCCCCTGCTCCACTACCAGAAGCAGTTTTAAAATTGGCCAGCTCCTCTCAGCGCCCAATCGGTCTATCAGTGAAAACAGACATAAATAGAGATATACGCGCCTATCAGTATGCGTTTATTGTTGTTCCTCTCGGGGCAGTTGCCTTACCATCACCTGTTGAATATGTAAGCTCGGTTTTGTACCGTGAACTGGCACTTAGTGGTTACAGGCCAATAACCTATCCGGCTGAACTTGCTTCCGGTCGTAACTTTCCGCTTTTGGAAGTTAATGTTGAAGAATTAAACATTAGCGGGTTTGATTTATTTGTTACCAGAAGAGTAAGAGCTACTGTTAAGCTCTCTGGTAAGTTAATAAACAGAGAAGGCAACATTATTCGCAGCGCATATTCGCAAAGCGTAATATCGCTTTACAGAAGATATGCCTTCAAACCTGAATTGGAAGGTGCTCTCATGAGAGCAGTTAACCAGGCAGCAAGTGATTTGCTCTCAAAAATAGGGATATAGTAAGCATGCGAGATTTTTTTTACAATCTCAAACTTAAAATTTGTGCCCTTTTTTTCACAGGAATTGAAACACCCCCTTCATTAACTGCTGTTGTTAAAAAACTCTCCGAAACTGTTGTGGTAACCCAGAGTGATTCTGTTGTTATTGAAGCTTTAATCAATACAATCGCAAAACGTGCCGGCCTCTCAGCCAAAAAAATCTCTCTAACCACTCCAACTCCGTCCGGTTCAAACGATAAGGTACTCCGCTGGCTTCCTCTTTATGATCGCAAAGCCCTTTCTATGCTTCTAAACCACAACCCAAAAATCCGCTTCTCTACCCTTAATATATTCTCAAGCAAAGGACCGGTTAAAAGTACGCCGACATATCATTATACGCTGCTAGATCTACTCGGATTTGTATTATTGAGTCGACTGCACATAATTTATTTTGGAACACCCGAACCACTTCCGTCATCAGCGACAAATCCGACCAGAAAACTTAGAGTTTATTTTTACCGCAACATGCGACTTATTCGTGGCACTCCTTTTCAGCCACTTAAAGTTCAAAAACGTCTGGTTCTAAGCGGTCCAGACTATCAGCGGGAGTGCGCGATACTGGCAGAACGCATGGGAATTGCAACTGCAAAGATCCGTAAGCTTACAAATAACGCATTTTACCATATGGCTGCCAACCCCCGCCGCCCTTTATATCTGCTGGCAGCTCAGTTAGCCAGATATCTGTGCTATCAGCTTTTCACCAACATTGAGACCAGAGGGCTCGATCAATTAATTCCTGCTATGAAAGAGCATACCGTTGTACTCGTGCCGCTTCACAGAAGCCACCTCGATTACATTGTGTTCCCTTATAAGCTATATGAGGCCAACCTGAACGCGCCGGTAATTGCTGCCGGAGATAATCTTAGTTTCTGGCCCTTTGGTTTTTTGTTGCGCAGCGTTGGAGCTTATTTTGTAAAACGTGATGCCCGCCAAGATCGGGTACATGCGATGGTTTTGAAACGCTATGTGACTTATCTAATTAAAAGGGGGCACTTGAACTGCTTTTTTATAGAAGGAGGTCGTAGTAGAAGCGGGCGCATGCGTCCCCCCAAGGGAGGCTTGCTCAGTATAATAACCTCATCAGTGTTAAAGGGACAAAAGAGAGATGTGCTTTTTGTCCCTGTTTCAATTACTTACGAAAACGTTATTGAGGATAAAACTTTTGGTGCGGAAAACACCGGTCTTAGCAAAGAAAAAGAGAGCTTGCGAGCTCTGTTAAAGGTCAGGAAAATCTTTGGCAAGAAGTACGGAGAAGTTATTGTTACATTCGGTGAACCGCTCTCGTTTTCCAAGTTTTGTGAAACCAGACACGGGGAAACGTCCCAACCAAATGAAAGACAGATAGTCACAGAACTCGGTTTTGAACTGACCCGCAGGATTCAATCACAAATAGATCTAACACTTACCTCTCTGGTATATTGTTCACTGATGCTGGCTCCCCATTACGGCTTAAGAAAACAAGATCTAATCAAAAGTATCACCAATTTGGCTAAACTTGCACGAGCATATAGTGATTCGGATCAACAGGTTGGCTATACCCCTTCGCTTAAGAGTTTTCTGTCAGGCTTCCACTCGGCACTGGATGATATTGCTCGCGGTGGTATCGTAGAAATTACTGATTATAACAATGATGAAGTCTATTATGTTCCTGGAAATCGCAGGTTTACAGCAGCATTCTATAAAAACCTGACAGTTCATTATTTTGTAATCCCATCGCTTTTGGCTATAACCGAGATAATGTCCGAAAAAATTGATCTGGACCTGTTGCTCCGGTTTCATTCTATTTACGAGTACGATTATTTATTGCCCCCTACTGAACGCTTCAAAGCACTGATAGCAGATGTAGTGAGTAAACTGGAAGCAATGGGTATTCTCACCTCTGAAGGTAGTAGCATGTACTTTGCCTCAAGAGAGATCGGCATATTTATCCCGACCCTCTTTCTCCCGGAAATTGAAAAAATGTTCTGGATTCTCTCAAACCTTAAAGCAGTTGAGAATTGTCCGCTGCCTTATAATCTGTTTATCGAACGTCTTCAGAAGCAATATAAAATAGGAAGCTATCTTGATCAGGTCAGCCGTA
>RFHI01000255.1 GCA_003696425.1 Candidatus Dadabacteria bacterium
ACTGGCAATAAAACCGGTCGGAAAGGAAGAGTTTGCTTAATTACCTCAAGCCCCCAACGTGGAAGTTTAGCGGGCATTATTGATATTCTACTGCCGGTATTGCCCTGGGTAACTGAGGCTGTAAAACGCGCCCAGGCAAACCGTATAGACCTTGGTTTTGATAAAGTTCCGGTGATTACTCCCGAAGATCTGATTATAGCCAAAGCCTTTGCTCTTTTGGACTCACCAGACAGATTTCAGGATTTGGATGACATTAAAGAGCTGTTTACAGGCGTGACTGATATGGACTTAATATATCTAAAATCCAGGCTAGAGCAGCACAAGCTGGTTTTCCCCAAACTATTAAAAAAGTCTGTCCCTCCGGTTCTTAAAAAGTTTTGCAGGTAAAAGATGTCTAACTAAATACCATGCATTCGGTGATTGCAGTCCGTCTATGACTTGCACACTTCACCCCTGTTATAGAAAAAGTTCTGCATAAAGTTAAAGTGTGGCTTGCCACACGTAGCACCTGCCGTAAGGCAGGGCGAAGTGTGGAGGTGGGGGGAGTCGAACCCCCGTCCGAGAAACTGAGACTCTGGCTTTCTACACGTTTAGTGGCAGATTAAGTCTTATCCGGCAGCAACTCCGCCACAGGCAACTGCCGGACCAGCCTGTAAAGAGTTTCGCTTACCAGGTACAGGCACCCTGGACCGCTATCCCGCTAAATATGAAGCCCCAGGCACGCCGCGGGAGAGCCCGCCTGAGACCGGATGGCTAATTATGCAGCCATCGCATATGCAAAATCATCAGAGTTTGCAGTTATTTTTTTGCCGTTTTTTTACGAGGCCAACGGCGCCCTCGACGTGCTTACCAGGCCCCAACCGAATCCCGTCGAAACCGGTACACCCCCGAAAGTTTTAATTCTCCTACTTTATTTAAGGTTTCGGCGGGATTCGGGGGGCATTAGCCGTGAAGCGGCATGCCCAAAACATATCTTATCCCGTCGAAACATGCTTGAGCGCCCCCAGGCGCTCAGCCAAAAATTCTGTCACCCCCTAGATTGAGCGCCTTCAGGCGCTCATTAAACCGCTACTAAGACCTCAACGTAAAATTCTTTTGCCTTCAGTCAGCAAATATTAACAAATTACTTATATCTATAATCTATTATAATCATTGCCACAGAAAATCGCACTACCGGGGCCGGTCAAGATATTTGCAGGGCTAATTAGTTAATATAATAAGAGATTATTACAGGCAGGCGATTAATTTCTAATTCCCCATAAGCCTCTCAAAGCTTACAGAGCCTCTTCGCCCGCGTTCTGCAGCCTTAAGCAGTTTTTTACGGCCAAAATCAGATGACTCAAATTCGCTCTGTTTTATTATGGGAACCCAGGATCTGTGGGTCTGTATATAGGCAGGATCAAAGGCGGCCGTACCCAGTACAAGTGAAGAAATACTTAACTTTTTCATCCTGTGCTTCATATAAGCTATTTATACAGTAGAAACAAAACTTAAGATAGAAAATTCCTTTAAGAATTTGGCTAAGAATTAAAATAATCGTAATATAAAGCCTAACGGGTTGCTGATAGTGTTTCCGCCTTAGTGCCAGGCCGGTTCTTCTTTTTGAAATATAACCAATAGTCTTCTGATTTAACTGAAAAAAGGAGCAGTATGAGTACTGTTGATAATAGAGATCACGCCGGCCCATCCTTGCATGACTTGCGCGCAAATGGGTTGGCAGCCTTTTCTCTCGCCGCAGCTCTACTTAGCGGCTGTTCGTCAACCGGTACTTCACCGGCAAATTCCCCGCAAAGCGCACCCGATAACAGTAGTCCATCCAAGGATACCATAAGGCCAATAATGGGCGATATTGAACAGTACCTGCTGCAGGCCCGTGAATACATAAAACATAAAGATTTTGAAGCAGCAATATCCGCCTATGAAAAAGCTGTATCAATCAGCGATACCAATTATGAAGCCCTTAGCGGATTGGGGTTTGCACTTACCAGCACAGGCGATTTTAAAAGGGCAGTATCTG
The DNA here is from genome assembly GCA_003696425.1 of Candidatus Dadabacteria bacterium. GTDB lineage: Bacteria > Bdellovibrionota_C > UBA2361 > UBA2361 > J046 > J046. Next base: position 2,018 of record RFHI01000255.1, read on the forward strand.
TATACCGAAAATTGGTAGCTGCTTACCCCGAAGACACACAGGCATTAGGCTATCTCGGCTACGCGCTGCTTCAAAGCGGCGAAATAGAAAATGCAATTAAAACATATCAGAAAATAACTGAACTGACTCCTGACAAACCGGAAGCATGGCTTAAGCTGGCACGCGCCTACAGCTGGGCCGGGCAAAGCCAGGAGGTTATTTTTCCTGCCAGCAAAGCGCTTGACTTAAAACCGGACTTTAAAGAGGCCAGGCTGCTTTTGGCAGAAGAATACAGGAAAATGGGCAAACTGCCGGATGCAATCCGTGAATACAATGAACTTTTAAGTGCCGCCGATAATAACAACAACAAACAGGAAGTTGCTTCAATTGCTTTTACAATCGGTAAACTGTACGTAGAGGAAAATGACAGCAGGTCAGCTGTAAACTATTTTCTAAAAGCGCTGGAGGCCTCTCCTGATAGTCCCCGCATTGTACGCGAAATCGCTGTTAGCTATGACAGAAGCGGGGATAAACGTATGGCTGTAAAGTACTATCAGAAGTTAATTGAGCTTCAACCTGGTAAACCTACATTTTATTACAGGCTGGGTGAATTATATAATCAGCTCGGGCAAACCTCGCTGGCGCGAGAGGTTGCAGTTAAAGGACTGAATATTGACAAAGGCTGCGGAGCGCGCGGACTCTGCGTTGTGGGAAATTCGTACGAAAAAGAAGAACGTTACGAGGAAGCCAGAGAGCAGTTCCTTAAGGCAGCTTCGTGCCGGGATGATGAAACATTTAGTGAATATGCCAGAAAAAAAGCCGCTAAACAGGATGCTCTGATAGAACGTGAAAGACTGATAAGACAGCAGGGCCGCTAATAAATGTAAAATTTTTGTAACATTTATTGCAGCAGATTCAGTAACCCCTCTAACTAACTGATTCCCGTAGGCAATCAGGGAAACATGCACAACCCGACAGCAATTAAATGAGTTGACTCGGACAGTGTCTATTACTACGTTAAGTAAAAGTAGCTTGTGTAGTGTTGCTGTATGTCCCACACGTCAATTCAGTCTGGTGATTATTACGAACTTATAGCGGAAGCTCCGCCGGCACCCGATAGTCAGCTTGTAGAAGAAGGTTTTGTTCAACCGGAGCTGGAAAGTGAATAACTAAAGAAAAGCCCGCTTACTGATGCTTTAAGAAAGCATTTGAACTTTTCACCCTCCCAGGCGGAAATAGACCTTTTTGCAACAGAAGAAATATCCCGCCTGCACCAGATCACCACTAACGCCAGCATGCAGTTTACGTTAAGAGGCAGGAATTTGAGTGACACCCGCTTTGAACACAGCCTTGCAGTAGCAGCCGATGCCGGACGTATTGCTGAGCAGCTTGGGTTTGACCAGCGCGAAGCACAGCTTGTGAGAATCGCAGGGCTTTTACACGATGTTGCCCACCCACCTTTTGCCCACAGTGGTGAGTACGGAATCTCAACATTTAACAATGGCTTTGATCATGACCATGAAGGGCTTTACCGCATAGCAACTAACGGTATTGCAGAAGCTCTCTTAAATAACGGCATACATCCGGTTGAAATTATCGCCATACTTGCTACTAATTCGGAGGAACAGGCAGATAATTTTAATGTTGAGAAAGTACTTATAGAAGCCGGATATTCAGAAGAAGAAGTAAAAAATGCGCTGAGCAAACTGCCTGATCAGGAGAGGCTTGAAGCGCTTAATTTTATAGTTAAAGAAGCTGCTGACCGTCCTGCTTACGTAAGAATGGATTCGGCAAAAACCAATATACTCCCGGAGTTTAAAGAGCGTATAGCAAATTTTACCAGAAGGTTTCAGAACAGTATTAGTAGCCAGAACGGTAAGATTGTTGTTAGCGATCTTGAAGCAGCCAGAGCCGTCCTTGCAGCCCGAAGGTTACTTTATCAGGAGTATGCCCAGCACCCTGCCGGCACAGTGACAGATGAAGTTTTAATTCGCGCTGTGCGAACTGCCATTAAAAGCGGCGCGGTAACTGAAGAAGAGTTTGTTCAAATGACTGACGCCGAGGCTTTTAAACTGTTTAAGCCGCATTATCAGCGCTGGCTTTCAAATGGAATAGAGGAGAGCTTTGAACCTGTGGCAGCATTTCGCCTGAGCGACTTAAACGAAGAGGGCCGTAAGATTGTGGAAAGAAAAGCCTTCCGGCGGATGGTCAGAAATTACGTTGCTGATTATATCCCTAAAGACCATATAGTTGTAGGAGTAACCCGTGACTACTCTAAACATGAGAAAGTTAATACCACCCGGGATGGCACAGTTAAAACCTTCTCTCTTGACTGCTCAATACCTGATACCCACCGTTTTCTTACTATCGCAGTATCAAAAGATATTCCTGAAAAAGTTCGCGAACGGGTAAAACAGGACCTGTCAGAATTTTTAAAGCAATACCTTAAGAACGACGCACAAAATTTACGAGCAGTAATTTTTGATAATATTGACGACAGCTTCTTTAACGCCGCTTAATGGCCCGCTCGGCCTCGCGCTTAAGCTCGCGCTCTTTTATGGTCTTCCTTTTATCCGGCGCAGCCTTACCGCGCGCAAGACCAATCTCAAGCTTTGCATAACCGCGCTTTAAATAAACCCTAAGCGGAACAAGCGTAAGGCCCTTCTCCTCCACCCTGCCACGCAGTTTATTGATTTCATGGCGGTGCATCAGTAGTTTACGCTTTCGCCTGGGATCGTAATCCTGCTGGCTGATATGTGAATACGGTTTTATGTAGGCCTGAACCAGGTAAAGCTCATTTCCATCAGGCCTTACATAACTTTCATCAAGGCTTATGCCCCCCTGGCGGATGGATTTTATCTCTGCACCGCTTAAAACCAGCCCGGCCTCAAATTTCTCAAGGATTTGGTAGTTAAAGCGCGCCTTTTTATTGGTGCTAATCACCTTTAGGCCGCTTTCTTCAACTTTTTTCTTCTTTTTCGCCATCGCCCAGTCTCTTAGAAGCAAGAGATTATAAGTATTTCCGTAATTTTACAACCTGGCAGGCAGTGTTATAATTTTCAGAATCACATGCTAACGCTTTTAAACGGCTCTCAATGGCTCTTACTCTTAAAGATATAGGCCTTAAATTTATTATCGAACCCTCCGGCCCATCTCTTACAGATGACGAGCGCTACCTTATTAAGCACCTCCAGCCTGCAGGGGTTATGTTCCGGTCAAGAAATTTTCTGCAGGACGCGCCCTACAACGAGTGGCTCTCATGCTACCGCGAACTGGTAGCCGAAATACGCTCTTTAATAAAACGAAAACATGTAATTCTCTCTATAGATCATGAAGGAGGAAGGGCTATACGTCCCCCTGCCCCGATAACCAGGTTCCCCTATGCAATCAAGTGGGCTGACAGTATTGAAACTGTAACCGAGATGATCGCAATAGAACTTCGCGCACTTGCGATAAACCTGAATTTTGCTCCTGTAGCCGACATACACTCAAATCCGGATAACCCGGTAATCGGCCCAAGAGCTTTCGGCAGTACAGCAGCTGAAGTTACTGAAAAGTGCCTGCTGTTTTTAAAAACCCTTCGGGCAAATGGAATTTCAGGTTGCCCGAAACATTTTCCAGGCCACGGAGATACTCATACTGATTCCCACTTTGAGCTTCCCGTACTTGAACTGCCACCTGATAAATTAAAAGAGCGCGAGCTTGTTCCCTTTAAGACTCTTATAAACTCGGGAGCAGATATAGTTATGACAGCTCACGTGCTCTACCCCTTAATTGATCCAAACCATCCAGCTACTCTCTCAGAAGTCATACTTAAAAG
>RFHI01000256.1 GCA_003696425.1 Candidatus Dadabacteria bacterium
TCCCCATACTGCCGGAAGAATCAGCCTGATTCATAACGGTATAATTGAAAACTATATTGAACTGAGAGAGCGGCTTGCGGCCGAAGGAAGGGAGTTTAAGTCAGAAACCGATACCGAGATTGCGGCGCATCTGGTTGATTCTTATCTTAAGGAGTCAGACGATCCCTATGAAGCCTTTAAAAAAGCCTGCGCTGATATCCGCGGCAGCTTTGCCTTTCTGGCAATTGACTCTGAAAATCCCGACAGGATCCTGGTAGCTAAAAACGCAACCCCTATCGTTATCGGAGAGGGGCAGGGAGAGGTTGTAATAGCCAGTGATATTCCGGCAGTACTTGAAATTACAAAAGATATCCGCGTACTCGAAGACGGTGATATCGCAGAGGTAAGGCTTGATTCGCTCAGAATTGAAAATAACGGTGAGCCGGTCGAACGTGTCCTTCAGCATATCAGCTGGGATCCCGTAACGGCCCAAAAAGGCGGCTTTAAGCACTTTATGCTTAAGGAGATAAACGAGCAGCCGGAAGTAATAGCAGATACTTTCAGAGGCCGCATCGTAAGAGATCCTGCCGGAGTAACCCTGCCTGAAATTGGTCTAAGCGCAGAAGATATAAGCAGAATCGACAGAATACTTCTGCTGGCCTGTGGTACGGCGCTACACGCCTGTCTTGTGGCGAAGTTTTACCTGGAGGAGTTTACAGGTATTCCGTGTGAGGTGGATTATGCCTCAGAGTTTCGGTATCGCACGCCGGTCTTTAATGAAAAAACACTTGTTATAGCAATTTCGCAGTCCGGCGAGACTGCTGATACGCTGGCTGCGGTTGAGTCAGCTTCCGGCACGGCCAGGACACTCGGTATCTGTAACGTGCTGGGATCGTCTCTTGCCAGAAAGGTTAATCACGTAATGTTTACTCATGCCGGCCCTGAGATCAGCGTGGCTTCTACAAAGGCTTTTACCACCCAGATTGTTGCAGCGTATCTTCTGGCGATATATTTGGGGCTAGAGCGGGGAACACTGGATAGCGAGAGGAGTCTTCAACTTCTTGATGCGCTCACACGGGCACCGCAGGCGGTTTCTGATGCTATAAAGTCTGAGTCTCTGGTAGAGGGTGTTGCCAGAAAGTATCATCGCTCACGCGGGTTTTTGTTTATCGGGCGCGGGAACTGTTATCCGATTGCGCTGGAAGGTGCGCTTAAGCTCAAAGAAATTTCTTATATTCATGCCGAAGGTTATCCGGCCGGGGAGATGAAGCATGGGCCGATAGCACTTATTGATGAAGAGCTTCCGGTAGTTGTGGTGCTTCAACGGGAAAAGAGAATTTATGATAAGGCTCTCTCCAATCTGCGCGAGGTTGAATCCAGGGGCGGGCGGATTATAGCTGTAACTGACGCCGATGATACTGCTGAGCTTGAAGCCTTATCTGATACCGTAATAAAGGTTCCCTTTGTATCTAACGAGCTAAGCCCGCTGGTACTTACCATCCCGCTTCAGCTCCTGGCCTATTATGTAGCGGTTCATAACGGAACTGATGTGGATCTGCCGCGCAATCTGGCAAAAAGCGTTACTGTGGAGTAGGACACGGGTCTTAGCCCACTGAGTGTTGGAGGCCAGAGTAAATCCGAAAATTTTGATTGTCAGATTAACATATTACCAAACTAAACTTTAAGTCACTTAAAATAGCGATTTTTTTAAATATTTTACTTGACCTGAAGGGGCAGGTAAGTGTAGTGTAAAGGAGTGGGACAAAGTGGGATAGAGTGGGGCATATCCCGAAGCACTCATCGCAACTAATGTTCTCATAGGTATGAGATGGGTGAAGATGAGATTAAATCAGGTTTTATTTCAGGGTGCAGTACAGAAGGTTCGCCCCAATCTTTTCGCGGGAATTTTACCCATACCCTTGATCCCAAGGGAAGGGTAAGTATTCCGGCGGACTTTAGGCGGGTGCTCTCCCGAAATGATGACCACTCAATTGTGGTTACAAATTACATCTCTGATGGAGCGCGCTGCCTGGAGGGGTTTGGTCTGAGCGCCTGGGAGAAGTTCGAAGAGAAGCTGAGAGCCCGCAGCCGCTTTGATCCCAAGCTGCAAAAGCTTGAGAACTTTTACCTGGCTCGCGCAGCTGAATGCCCAATCGATCGAAGCGGCAGAATCCTGATACCTAACCACTTAAGAGTTTATGCCGGTATTGAAAAAGAAGCGGTTTTTACCGCTTCTATTCACGGCTTTCGAATTTGGGATAAGCGGGTCTGGGAGAATGTTTTCGAGTCGGCTGAACAGGCGCTTATGAGTGATCCGGAGTTGTTTACTGATGTGGACATTTAAACGTTAAGAGATTCGGGGAGTCCTCAGGCATGAATTTAGAGCATATCCCCGTAATGCCGGATCAGGTTGTGAAGTTTTTAAAAGCAGAGTCTGGCGGGACATTTCTCGACTGCACTTTTGGTTCGGGTGGGCACACCCGTAAAATTCTGGAGGCTAATCCGGTTAACCGGGTAGTTGCGCTGGATCGCGATAGTGAGGCGCTAAAGCGTGGAAGCAGGTTTTTGGGAGATATGAAAGAGAGGCTTGAACTAAAACAGCTGGCTTTTTCGGAGATAGGCCGGGAATTGAGCAACAGAAACTTTAACGGTATCCTGGCTGATCTGGGGCTTTCTACTGATCAACTAAAATCCGGACGCGGTTTTTCCTTTTCTGATGATACTCCCCTTGATATGCGTATGGACCAGAGCCAGCAGCTTAGCGCCGATGATATCGTAAATACTTATAGCCAGAGCGAGCTCGAAAGAGTCTTAAAGGAGGGGGGAGCAACTCATTCAGCCCGCCAGCTTGCATCAGCAATCGTGCAAAGTAGACCTATTAATAACACCTCCAGTTTGGCTTCAATTGTAAGAAAAGTTCTTGCAGGCAAATTCCCAGCCAGAAAAAAAATTGATCCTGCTACAGTTGTCTTCCAGGCAATAAGAATTGCAGTAAA
>RFHI01000257.1 GCA_003696425.1 Candidatus Dadabacteria bacterium
ATCTGTGAGACGCTTATTCAGTCAGGTTCAGTAGATCTTGTAGTAATAGACTCAGTTGCTGCACTTGTGCCGCGCGCTGAAATCGATGGAGAGATGCAGGACCAGCAGCCCGGCCTGCAGGCGCGGCTCATGAGTAAGGCGCTTAGAAAACTTACAGCTCTTTCAGCACGCGCCGGCTGCCTGATTCTCTTTATTAACCAGATTCGTATGAAAATTGGCGTTATGTTCGGCTCACCTGAAACAACTTCAGGCGGCAATGCGCTCAAGTTTTATGCCTCTGTAAGGCTTGATATCCGCAGGATTGGCTCTATTAAAGAAAATGCTAACGTGCTCGGAAACCGAACTCGTGTTAAAGTTGTAAAGAATAAAGTCGCTCCACCATTTCGCCAGACTGAATTTGATATAATCTTCAACGAGGGTATCAGCCAGGTTGGAGAGCTTATAGATCTAGGCGTTGAAAAAGGCATAGTCGATAAAGCCGGTGCCTGGTATTCGTACCGCGGCGAAAGGCTCGGCCAGGGCCGTGAAGGAGCTAAAACATTCTTAAAAGAAAACCCTGATGTAGCAAAAGAGATTCGGCGGCTGATACTCTCAACTGCCGGAATTGAAGAAACCGATGGTGAAAAAATACAAGCTGAATCAGCAGAAGCCTCCGGCGCTGAACCAGCTGATAAGAAAAAAGGTAAGGCTTCTGCCGGTAAAAAAGCACCACTTGCAGAGGAAAAAGTGGCTGCAAATCAGTAGTATGCAGCCAGTTTGCCGGCTGCACATTGAGCGCAGGCCAGCGTGCATTGTTTTACCTCCGGCTTGCGCCGGGCGTACTCACTACCAGTTGAGCCTTACCCACACAAGCGCATGATCTGAGGCTTTTTCATAGCTAAAATCGACGCCACTATCGTAGTCCCCTTCTTTATTTGGTTCTACCCGCGCAAATCTAAGCGATTCCGCCGGCATCAGGATATCATCAATCCAGGAATAAACGCCCCGGTACTTAATGGTTCCTGGCACACTGCGAAGCTGCGGATCTCGCGTTAAGACACTAAAGAGCCTGGCAGCAACCTGTGCTCCCGACTGGCAGAGCGGTACTCCGCGTTTACTTAATCTGCATACACCACCCTTTTGAAAATGGGCAAGCGTAAGCCTGCCTTCCAGAATCCTGGCGCTGGCAGAGTCAAAGTGGCTGTTACGATCGCCCAGTACAACCAGGATTTTCTCCCCTACAGTAAAAGCAGCGCTGTGGCGTCCTTCAACCACACGCCTTAAAGCCTCGGCCATTTCCATGCGGTAAGTCTCATACTCAAGTCTGGCAGGATCTCCCTTGCCGCCCCGCTTGGATTTAAAGTGAAATGTTACTAACACAACTGTCTTAGGGTAAGAGTCCCCTTTCGGTTTCACATGCAGTTGAATTTCATAAGGCCCCCGCGAAAAATCACGTTGTTTTTCGTCCGGCGTAAGTTTGGGAAGCTCTACACGCGCGTATGAGAGTGTTCCGGCAATTGAAGCGCGATCACGTGCTACCAGATAACCAACACGAATCATCTTGTCATTACTGGGTGCTACTCTGATATCGAAAATTCTGTTAGTACGAACTTTAAGGCCACGAGCCAGCTGCTTAAGGACTTTCTTGCCCGTTTCAATATCCTTTGCAATTATCTCCTGAAGCGCTATAACATCGCATTTATTCTTTACGAAACGGCGAAGCAGGGCAGCCTCCTTAGCTTCATAATCTTCAGGAAAGGAAATTTTACGGTTTCTTATTTTGGTATCGTTGTATAAACCGTAATTATCAAGATTCTGGCTGCAGACAACAAGCTCGGCTTCTCCAAAAGGATCCACAAACAATGGCTCAAGTTGGTGGCGCGATTGGGCCACCAGTCTGCCGGCCATAAACACCAAAATAAACAGGCTATAGAGACACCGCAATCTCAATTTACAAAACTCCCTGATGGTTTTTCCGGCCCTGATCAAAAAAATCTTCTACCGGCAGGTCCGTATCAACCGCCGATCGAACTCTACTGACAGCAAGGCTACCTACAAGAATAGCATCGACAATATCCTGATGGCGTTTAAGATTCTCTCCATCGGAGACCAATCCCAGTTTTGTAATTTGGTCACCATAAAGTGCTCCGACAATCCGAACAGCAATCTCCTTTACTTCAGCACGCGGCAGTTGCCTGCCTTTAATCCCCATTACTTCATACTGGACAGTTCTGGGATTAAGTCGCCCCGGCACTCTGACCTGACGACTGCGGGCTACAGCTTCAAAGATACCGCGTACCTGCTCAACCTTAAAGGCAGCCTTGGGATCGCGCATAGTAGTAGGCGCTTCGCAAATCAAAACATCGTTTCCGTTGAGATTTAATTTATTAAACAACTGCTCAACTTTGCCCTGGAGTACAACAAGTCGCTTAGATAGGCCTTCTCTGGCCGGGAGCGTACGAATTTTTCCAACGCCGATAAGCCGTAAGTTACGTACGTCAAAGAGCGCCCACCCTGAACAGGTAAGACTCGGATCAATCGCCATTACCCGGCTAAAAGTCATAAGCGCCCTTTAGAAAATGTCACAAGCTAATGATATGTTACCCGATCCAGTCACAGACACTAGACAACTAATATTACAAGCATAGGCAGCAGACATGAGAAGTACAAGACCATAAAAAGCTTGATCACTTGAAAAACTCCTGTAAAACCGATAGCTTTTTCAGAGCGAAGATGCGAAGTCTTCTGAGGCATTATGGCATTATAAAGCCGCCCTGCTGGCAACTGGTATTATTTGGGTATTAACAGGACAGTCATGGATCAGGACCTTGTAGCAGATCTGTACAGGCAGATGCTTAGAATCAGGCGCTTTGAAGAGGAAGCAGCGCGCCTTTATACTGAACGCAAGATCGGTGGCTTTCTGCATCTGTATATCGGCGAAGAGGCTGTTGCAGTCGGCACTGCCTCTGTACTGGAAGAACGTGACTATGTAATCACCGCCTACCGTTGCCACGGCCATTATCTGGCCCGCGGCGGCTCAGCCCGACACGGCATGGCTGAGCTGCTTGGAAAAGAAACCGGCTGTTCACGCGGACGCGGTGGTTCAATGCATTTTTACGACCTGGAGCACAACTTTATGGGTGGCTGGGGAATTGTAGGTGCTCATGTGCCGCTAGCAGCCGGACTTGCCTTTGCCCAAAATTACAAAGAAACAGACAGTGTGGTAGTGTGCTTTCTCGGTGATGGCGCAATTAATATCGGCCCGTTTCATGAAGGCTTAACGCTGGCCGCACTCTGGAAGCTTCCTGTAGTGTATGTAATTGAAAACAACTTTTTTGCTATGGGAACTCCCCTTCAGAAAACAGCTCCAACCGAAGATCTTTCAATTAGAGCCCTCGGATATCCGATGGCACGCGACAGTGTTGATGGACACGATGTATTTGCGGTGCGATCAACTATGCACACAGCGATACGCAGGGCACGTGAAAAACGCCTGCCCACTCTGGTTGAAGCTAAAACCTATCGCTACCGTGGGCACTCGATGGCAGATCCTGCTAAATACCGCACCAAAGAGGAGCTGGAAGAATGGAAAAAACGGGACCCTATATTAACTCTGGGAGAAAAAATGATTTCACTTGGCATGAAAGAAACTAAAGAAAAAATTGATCAGGAAATTGAAACGGAGATAGCGGATGCAGTTGAGTTCGCCGAGTCTTCACCAATGCCTGATCCTTCTACAGCAACTGATTATGTCTATGTCTAAACCGGAGCCGGCCGGTATGAGAGAAATACCGATTCGCGACGCTCTACGTGAAGCCATGAGCGAGGAAATGGAGCGCGATCCTAACGTCTTTCTATTAGGTGAAGAGGTGGGCGCGTACAATGGCGCATACAAATGTTCACGTGGAATGCTTGATAAGTTCGGCCCGAAAAGAGTTATTGATACCCCAATATGTGAAAACGGCTTCGCAGGTCTTGCTATCGGAGCTGCCATGGCTGGCTTAAGGCCAATCGTTGAATTTATGACGTTTAACTTTTCTCTGATTGCGATCGATCAGATTATAAACACTGCTGCCAAAGCACGGCTTATGTCCGGCGGAGCTTTTACACTTCCTATTGTCTTTAGAGGAGCTGGCGGGGCTGCCTACCAGTTGGCCGCACAGCATGCCAACTCCTTCGACAGTTTTTACGCATATACTCCTGGTCTTAAGGTAATTGCTCCTGCAACACCATATGACATGAAGGGTCTGCTTAAATCAGCTATTCGCGATGATAACCCTGTTGTGTTTTTTGAATCTGAGCTTACGTACAGTCTAAAAGGGCCGGTGCCAGAGGAAGAATACACCATTCCAATTGGTGCAGCTGAAATAAAACGTGAAGGTAGCGACATATCTTTAATTACCTGGTCAAAGAATCTGTTTCTTACACAACAGGTTGCAGACGATCTTGCGGCAGAAGGCGTTTCACCTGAGATAGTTGACCTTAGAACTTTGCGCCCGCTCGATAAAGAGACTTTGTTATCTTCGGTCGCAAAAACTCATCGCGCTCTGGTAATTCAGGAACAGCATGAAGTTGCTAGTTATGGTGCTTACTTGGCTCACGTCATTCAGAGCGAAATCATGGACGAGCTTGACGCACCTGTCGGCCTGGTTTCCTCACTGGAAGCTCCGATGCCCTATGCTAAATCAATTGAGCGGATCGTACTCCCTTCAAAAGAACGTTGTCTTGAAGCTGCCTGGAAGACTCTGGAAGGATGGCGATAATTCCATATAAAAACATTTCTCCAAAGATTGATCCTGACAGTTTTATTGCGCCTGATGCCTGGATTAGTGGTGACGTAGAAATCAGAAAAAATGTCTCGGTTTTTTTCGGCGCAGTTATTCGAGGAGATATTCTCCCAATTTTTGTTGACGAAGAAACTAATCTGCAGGAACACTGCCTGCTGCATACATCCCACGGCCTTACAGAATGTCGCGTTGGCAAAAGAGTAACCGTGGGCCACCGTGCAATTCTGCATGGCTGTACAGTGATGGACAATTCCTTAATCGGCATGGGGGCAACAGTTTTGGATGGTGCTGTGATTGAAGAAAACTGTATCATTGGAGCTCAGTCACTTGTTCCATTAAATACCAGAATTCCGGCTGGATCGCTTGCACTGGGAGTCCCTGCCAAAGTCGTTCGAAAGCTGACAGACACTGAAATAGAAGGACTGCTGGAATCTGCCCGTTCGTACGTTGAAACTGGTAAAGTGTATAGAGACTATTTTTTAAATCTTAAAGATTAATGCATCACTGCTAAAGGTTACACCGGTTAATCTCAGCGATCTGATAAACTTACGGTCATAAAATAAATAAAAGCTGCAGCAACAGCAATCATTATCCACTCACCAGCTTAACTATCCGCTTAAACTCCTCAGTACCAGCACTTTGATCGGTTACAAGCTCAAGCTCAGAAACCGCTATAACATTTTTGTATTCAACCACTATTGGCCAGCGGGCTGGCAGCAGCTTCTCTGACCCTCCCGGCAAAAACGGTGTAAGTTCCGGGTTTCTTAACACACTACTTGCTGGAGATTCCGGGAAAAAATTTAATACCGGATAACTTAACTGCAATCCATACGCATGGACTTTCATACTTCGCTGGAATTTAGGATGAAGTGCTATCGAGCCTGCCTTGTAGAGTGAGAAGAGGCGCTTATCTTTTGTCCAGCGTGCTTCAGTCCTGAGACCACCACTACTTGTAGCAGCAAGAGATACAGGTAAAAACTTAATATAGACCTTTTCTGCCAGATCATTCAGTGGATAACGAAAACGCGGACTGTCTGCAGTGGTATGAAAAAACTGCGCCACTTTAGGCATGGCTCTAAGAAGTCCGGATCTGCCATCTCCTATCAATAATAACTTTTTAGCCAGCATCATTTTATTTGCTTCCGGAAGCGGTCGAAGCGGAGCAACACATATCAGTAAATCTACCTTACTGTAATCAACACCCTCTCCCCCCCTGATTTGTATTCGGTAACCCCGCTGATTCAAAGCATCAGCAAAGCTGTTTAAACCGTTAGGTGCCCCGTCAGGAAACCATCCGCCGGCGGAACTATCAAAAAGCGCAAGCTTATTGCCCCTCTTATAAGCATCCTTAATGCGCGGCCTAACTGCAGCAGCGGGCCTCCTTGCTGTCAGATAAAAAAACAGCTTTAAGAGAAATTTCTTATTATCTCCTGCATTAATACCTGCTCCTTGAACCATATTTGTAAACATTTCGTTGTCAGCTATTACAGCCAGCCGGCCTTTGCCAACAGTAACGGCTGCAGCAACTATTTTACGATCGGGGTTAGCAGGCTTTGATACTTCCAAAAGTATTTTTGCATCTGATTTAACTCTTATTACTCCAGGCATATGTGGTCTTACGTTTTTATGGCCCCAGCTGCTTTCAGAACGTGGCCAAAATGTCTCCCGATCCATCAGGTTTACACCTCTTGCCAGCGCTGTATACGGTAAGAGCTTAAGACCATAGCGACCAATAAAAGCATTATGAAAATCAGAGCTTCCATACAGATTATCCTGATCGCCAATGACCATAATCCCGCCGCCCTGTTGCAGAAACTTATCAAGAGCTTTTTTCACCGGTTCGCTGTACTTACTGCCCCAGCCTATGCCCAGTACAAGTACACTTCCCTGCGGAGAAAGCTCGCTAAGAAACTCTTTCAAATTTTGATTATTTAGAGATACTGTTGCCCCGTTTTTTCGCAACTCAGCTGTTAACTGCCCCATACCTTCAAAGTTATTGTCGAAGGGAAAGACAATCTGATTCATGCTCTGATCGAAAACTACATGAACTGCCCCTGTACTTCCAACAGCACCTTCTTTAGCAGAATGTTTACTGCAACCCGCGCCAAACAAAATCATAAGCACGCAGACCAGCGCCGTATTATTTATTATAAAAAGACATTTTCTTAAAATCATAAGTCAGCTCGCTTCCTATGCAGCTTTAGCAACATTAACTAATCTGAAGACGCCTTGTATTATATGCTTCTTTACTGTATCACTGTTTAACATGAATAAACCAGAGATCCTGGCGCCTGCCGGAAATATTGAAAAATTAAAAGTGGCCGTCCTTTATGGTGCCGATGCTGTCTATCTTGGCGGACAGAAATACGGCCTTAGAGCACGCTCTGATAATTTTTCTGATCACGAGCTGAAAAAAGCAGTCGAATTTGCACACCAGCACGGCGCAGCAGTTTACGTAACGCTGAATGCGATGCTGCATGATCATGACATGTCTGGATTGGAAGATTATTGTAAATTTCTGGAAAGCATTTCAGTAGACGCCGTTATTGTTTCAGATGCAGGTGTTGCAAGGCGGGTCAGAGAATCTTCTGCACTGAAGCTTCATCTCTCAACCCAGGCATCTTGCCTGAATTCATATTCCGCGACTGTCTGGAAAGAGCTGGGCATGCAGCGGATTATAGTAGGACGCGAGCTCAGTATTGAAGAAGCCGGAATAATTGCCTATAGGACCGGTCTTGAAATAGAAATGTTTGTACACGGCTCTATGTGTATGGCCTACTCCGGTTTATGCACTATCTCAAACTACACTGCCGGAAGAGATTCAAACCGCGGCGGCTGTATTCAATCGTGCAGATTCCCGTACACTGTTCATTATGAAAACGAGGGGAACAAACTGGTTAACAACAATTTTATCTCTTCAAAAGACCTCTGTGGAGTCGAATACATTCCCCATTTTTTCAAACACGGAATTCACTCACTTAAAATTGAAGGCCGTATGCGTTCAAGCCAGTACGTGGCTACAACTGTAAGTGTATATCGCAAACTTGTAGATAGCTACGCCAGAGGAAACTGGTCCGAGGAGTTAATAACTAATGCTAAAAATGAGCTGCTATCTTTTTCGCACCGTGATTATTGTAGCGGCTCACTTGACAAGCCGGCAGGCGCAGATACGGTTTATCAGCAGGAGACCAGCCCTGCCGTTGCCACTCATAATTATACTGCTATAGTAGTGGAAAAATCATCCAATTTTCTTGCGCTACGCCTCTTTCGTCCACTTGCAGGCGACACCCCCCTTGAGTTTATGCTGCAAGGCGGTGAAACCATAAGATTTACTCCAAAGAGACTGCTGGATGCCTCCCATAACGAAATAGAACAGGCCGGCCAGGAAAGTATTTTATTGATTGAACGGTGTGAGCTTCTTAAAGCTGTAACCCCTTTTACAGTGGTCAGAACAGCCAGATCAATCTCAGCTAAAAAGGCAGCATGATATTTAACACCTACATATCCAGTGAAAATGATCTCAAGCTGGTGCTGTGTGCTCCGGGATTGAAAGAAGTTTTAATAGCACCTGAGGAGCTTTCTAAAGACGGAAAGACCCCTCTGGCTTATGCTGAAGCTCTGGCCTCAGCAGCACTCGATGCGGGGCTAAAAACCGTGCTGGTCTGGGATCTGGTAATGACTGAAAGCGAGTTTAAAGAATCTCTCTCTAAGCTTGCATCCTTAAAGCTTAAAGCCTTTGATGCCATAAGAGTTAGCGATCTCGGTGCTGCCCGCTATGTATGTGATAATTTTTCACAAGTAGCACTTCAGCTTGCACCTGACAGTGCAGATCATAACTACGATACCCTCTATAGCTATTCACGTGCTTTTGCTGACAGACTTGAGAGGCTGTCTCTTTCGATTGAGCTGCCCGAAGATAAGCTCTGCGAATATATCAAGAGGCTTCCGCTAGACTGTGAGATTCTGGCAGCCGGGCCACTTAAGATTTTTTATACTCCCCGGCCCCTGCTGCATGCAGGCAGCCGGAGGCAGATAAAGGCAACTGCTTCAGCTGCTGACATGAGCAATCGCCCCTTACCTGTTATTCAAACTGCCCATGGTACTCACCTTTACCTGGATCGTGATTATTTTATTCTGCATAAATTAGCAAAATTAACTGAAGCCGGTCTTTATGCAGCCCGCATCGACCTGCGGCCTTATTCTCCTGCCCGGCATTCAGCTCACGGTATAGATCGCTTACTGAACGCCTATCATAACAACTCTGACCTTCGTACCCTTTGGCCCAGTAAAACCGGATCACCATTTTTTAAAACCAATAAAACTACTGCTCAGTTTAAACGCCTGAAGCCTCGCATTCTTGAGACCCGGGACCAGAGATGTCTGGCCACAGTGTTAGAATATAACAAGGATAAACATACTGTAATAACAGCTCTTAAAGACTTTAATCTCTCTGATGCCAGAATTGCTATCCATCCAGACGGAAGAATGCGGGAGATTACTTTAAGCGGCTGTCGCGATATTGAGGGGCGACCACTTTCAAACTGCTCTGAAGGCCAGCTTGTGGTTGTTAATTCGCTTTACGCACTAACACCGGGAACACTGATTACCACAGCAAGCAGCTGTACTTAATTTTAGCCGTCGTTATTAAAGCGCTTCTTTCGATGACCACCATCTTCAGCGCCGCCGCCACCACCACCCCCGCCGCCGCCATCATCTTGGGCTTTGCTGAGTTGTTTGGCCAGCTGATAAAATGTGCCTGAAGACTTAGCGCCAATTTGAGCTTGTGCCGCAAGAGCAATCATGGCAATTAATGAAAGTAACAGAACATATTCAACAATTGTTGCGCCATTTTGTTTTGAAACATGTGGTGTTAGTAACCGCATACCCCTTCTCCACACAAATAACCTAACTCTGCATGACACCACTGAATGTAATTATTGCAAAATCTGTTCCGATGCCTGCTGTTAATACCAGTCCGATAGTAACCGTATCGGGAACGCCAACTGTATACAGGCCTATCTTTAAAATCAGCACGCGACCTGAACCGTAAGCGTTTTTATCAGATAAAAGTAACAGATTTTCCTATTGCTCGTTTCAAACCGGAGTAGCTAGCCAAGTTAGGACCTGCTCTGTTAATACCCAACAACGCTTTTATTTATCACGCCAGCTGTGTTATAGTTTTAGCGCATTTTTTAAATTGTGTATGCGACTAATTTTATTTTTCTCTTTATTTTTCTGCCTGTTCTTTTTGAACCTGCAGCTATCGCTTGCTGATTGTTCATCTACAACAATCTCAAAACTTCGAGCACGCCAAAATTCTTTAATTACCACCATCAATACGCTAAAGAGCGCTCGCTCAAAGCTGTCAGCAAGATGCAAAAACCTTCGCAGTAAAGTGCGAAAAAGAGCAAATAGCTCTTCCCGTCTTAAGAGCAGATTAAGACGATGTGAGAACAGACTCAGCGCAAAAACAAGCGCACTTTTAAAAAAGAGATTAAAAAAACGGCGCATTCGAAAAAAGCTTGCCCGCTGTGGCGAACCCCCCTCGCCCACTCCGGCTTCACTTAAAATTGTTCCGGCATTTTCAAATCTGACTTTTCAGTCGCCTGTCGATCTTCAACATGCCGCTGACAGCTCAAACAGGCTCTTTGTTGTAGAACAGGGTGGAAAAATAAAAGTATTTCAAAATAGCGATACTGTAAGCAGCACTACCACGTTTCTTGATATTTCATCTTTAATTGCCACTGGCGGCGAAAAGGGGCTGCTGGGGCTTGCTTTTCATCCCGGGTATGCGCAAAACGGGTTCTTTTATGTTAATTACACTAAAAAAGGTAGTGGAAATACAGTCATAGCGCGCTACACAAAAGATCCTGCTAATCCGGATAAAGCGCTCGCAGGTAGCCAAACAGTTCTGCTCGAAATCACTCAACCGTTTGGCAACCATAACGGCGGGCAGCTGGCTTTTGGTCCGGATGGCTATCTTTATATTGCTGTTGGTGATGGTGGTTCCGCTGGCGACCCGCAGGGAAACGCACAGAACCGAAAGACTCTGCTTGGTTCAATTCTAAGGATTGATGTCGACAACACATCGCCCGGAAAAAATTATGCTATCCCCTCTGATAATCCCTTTAAAGGAAATTCCTCCGGTTTTAAGGAAGAAATTTATGCCTATGGTCTTCGTAACCCCTGGCGTATCAGTTTTGACCCAAAAAACGGAAAACTCTATGCCGCTGATGTCGGGCAGGACAGGCGGGAGGAGGTTAATATCATTACTTCGGGAGCCAATTACGGCTGGAATATTGTAGAAGGTTCTCTCTGCTTTAACCCCTCTTCTGGTTGCAACAAATCAGGTCTTGTGCCACCGATTGCCGAATACTCGCATGCTGTTGGGAGCTCAATTACCGGCGGCTATGTCTACCGCGGCAGCAGGCTTTCCGGACACAGCGGCTATTATTTTTATGCCGATTTTATTAGCGGTGTCATCTGGGAGCTTAAGTATAACGGAAGTAGTGCAACCGTGCGTAAACTCTTTGATACTGACCATCTGATCTCCTCATTTGGAGTTGATCAAAATGGTGAGCTTTATTTTATGAATTA
Source organism: Candidatus Dadabacteria bacterium (assembly GCA_003696425.1). Lineage (GTDB taxonomy): Bacteria > Bdellovibrionota_C > UBA2361 > UBA2361 > J046 > J046. Next base: position 11,364 of record RFHI01000257.1, read on the forward strand.
TGTCACCGGAAAGCTATTCAGCTTTGCACCCGCTGGCTGAATGCGGCTGTATTATGTTTGTGCATTATAAAGATAGGGCAAGTCATGTTATAGTCTTTTTCCTGATCTCTCTTTCGATATTATCCTGCACCCGCACACAAGATACACCTGCAGTAACAATTACAGGCAAAGTCATCAAAGTTTTTGACGGCGACACGGTGCTTATCAGAAAAGAAGCGGAGATTAAAAAAGTCCGACTCTATGCAATTGATTGCCCTGAAAAAGGCCAGCTGCTTGCCGATAAAGCCAGGGATCGTTTAAGAGGGCTCGTATGGAAGAAAGAAGTGGTTATTGTGCCACACGGCCAGGATAAGTATAACCGTCTGCTGGCTGATATCGTACTGAAATCAGGTAAAAATGTTTCTGATATTCTGGTATCTGAAGGCCTCTGCTACTGGTACCGTCACTTTGCGCCAGAAAGAACAGACCTCTCTCGGCTACAGAGCAAAGCCCGCCAGAAAAAGCTCGGCCTCTGGGCCCTAAAGAAAGCCGTTCTCCCATGGAGCTACCGTCAGAAGCTCAAACATCATAAAAAGTTGAAATACTGATCAGTACATAATGCAACAGATAAACACAGCTTTTAACTGCAGGACATAAATTGTCAACCGACAAAATGTGTCACTTTGATTAAAAGTGTCCAATATTGAAGCCATAATGAATCCAGAAATGAACAGATAAATACTGATTTACGCAGGTTATATGTGGCACATGAATTGCTTTACTATTTCCTCAGTACCGGAGCAAACAGCTCGCCAGTCAGGAGCTTAAATTACAACCGGTCAGAGGGGGGAAACAATGAATACCAGCGCAGGTCAGACAGTTCACTGTAGCAATTCCGGAGAGAGGCGGCTAAAACGCGCTCTTTCTCACGTATCGAAGCACTGGATACCGGTTAATACGGCACTGCTTGAAAAGATTCAGCATGGCTTGAATGACGGCGCATATGATTTGGATGTAGAGTTTCTCATTTCTGAGCTCAAAACCGATGTTGGCCTTTTTGCTTATTGTCTCAGACAGATCGCTGCACTTGCAGCTAAAAATAGTCACATTGTCCCACTAGGTTCAAATCCTTTTGACATGCTGAGAACAGCTGGACTTGATACCCTGCGCGCTATACTTGAAGTACCGGCCTCGCGTTTTAGTGCTCACAGCTTCTCATCAGCTGAAAACGAGCAAACTGCCAGCATACGAGAAGCACTGATCAGCTCTTCCACAGTTGAGGTTTTAAGCGAGCATATTGACCTTGACAGCGAGGAAGCCTTTTGTGCTGCCTTTTTAAGACAGCTTGGTTATGTACTGATTGCATGGAACTATCCGGAAATATATCGAAAAGCCTTAAATACTCTTGATGAAGACCAAGATTTGGAAGAACACTTGGAAAGCCTGCTCGGTATATCACCATCTATGCTGGCTGTAAGTGTTCTGCACGGATGGGATTTTACAGGGGATCGGCCTGCTGAGGAACAGGATCGTATTCAGGAGCTTTGCCAGGTTGGAGAGGCGCTGGCCCGCGCGGCTCACCCGGAAATTCATCGCCATGCCGGAAGAGACTGGCAGTTTGCACGTCAGCAGCTAGAGAGCATAGTTGGCGAAAGAGGCCTTCATTATGTTCGCGAAAGGATAAAACACTTCAGTGAAAACTATGCTTCAGAGCTGCCGGAGATTTTCGGAGACTTAAATGATCTTAACCCCGAGCGGGCCATAAACAGATTTGCGCGCCGCTCTTTTAAAAGCAGCAATCCATATATAGAGCAGTGTGCTACGGGGCTGCGTGAAAGGCTTACCTCGTTATATCGTAATATGCCGAACGAAAACGTTGATCCCTCATCAGTACGTGAGATAGTCAGAAATATAATACCGGCTGCCGGTTTCAGTGGCGTTGCCATCTACAGTTTCGATCCGGCCAGAAGCGTCCTGGCTCAACGCATGCGGGCGGGTACTGTTTCGTTGGTAAATGATAGATCTCTGCCCTATCCCTCCAGTTCTATAGAGTCACATCCGGTTTGCATAGCATTTAATTCGCAGGTGCCCTTAACCGCGAATAGCATAAATGCCTCCGGCGATGCTGTTACGTACATAGCAGCTCCACTCGGGAACAAAAGAAGAGTGGGCGTGCTGTATGTAGAACTTCCCAGTGAACGTCTCTTTGCTGAAGAGACTGATTTTACGGTTCATTTTCAAGCTGTAAAGAAGGCTCTTCAGGATGCGCTTAAACTTAAGTAAGCAATCTAATTAAGCTCTTCTGCTACAAGATCCATGTATGGATCTTCATCTGGAAGACCTTCGGTGGCAATCACTTTATTAAGACCATCAAGCGCTGCTGTTCGGTAGGCCTGCGACAGAGTTGGATAATTAAAAATTGACTGCACCAGATAATCTATCCCGCCCTGAAAGCCCATAACGGTTTGTCCAATATGAACCAGCTCTGTTGCATTTTCTCCGATTATGTGAACTCCAAGAAGCTGTAAAGTTCCACGGTGAAATAAGATCTTCAACACCCCGCTATCTTCGCCGATAATCTTTCCGCGTTCTATTTCACTAAATCTGGCTATACCGGTCTCATAAGGCACTTTCGCTTCACTCAACTCCTTCTCGGTCTTTCCAACCATGCCAATTTCGGGCACTGTATAGATTCCAAAGGGAAGTGGCAATTCTGCTCCACGATCATAAAGTCCAAAAGCATGGCAGGCAGCTCTTCGTCCCTGCTCGAGGGCCGTTGAGGCCAGCGCCGGAAAACCGATTATATCGCCGACTGCATACACATTTTCAACGTCAGTCTGGTAATGATCGTTTACTTTAATTCTTCCGCGCTGATCAGCTTCCAGCCCGATATTCTGCAAATCGAGTCTTTCAACGTTACCGACTCTGCCGGCTGAAACAAGCAGTTTCTCCGTAACAATACGCTTACCGCTCTCAAGATATGTAACTGCTCTTCCATCAGGAGCCTTAGAACAGCGTACGACTTTGTCATTAGTAATAATAGCAACTTTCTGCTCTCTTAGCTTATACTGCAGCGAATCTATCAGCTCTTTATCTACAAAGCCCAGTATGCTCTCACGCGCTTCAACTATTGTTACTCTGATACCAAGCGCCGCAAACATTGAGCCATATTCACTGCCTATTACACCGCCACCCACAACACAAAGGCTGCGTGGTAATTCTTTCATTTCAAGGATCGAGTTGCTGTCGAGGATAACATCACCATCAAAATCAAACTTGGGCGGATGCCAGGGCCTTGTGCCGGTTGCAATACAGACAAACTCGGTGCTAAAGACCTCTTCTTTGTTGTTCTTTCTTACCTTAATGTGATGATTATCAATAAAAGAACCGTACCCTTCGATAATATCTACATGATTGCGCTGCATCTGAGAACGCATAGTCTGTTCAATATCACGCACAATCCCCTCACAACGCGCCGTCAGATCCTGCATGGTGATGTGCTGTTTAACCCTGTAAGCCTTGCCGTAATGAAAGCGCTCTCTATATCCGGTCAGATGAAGAATGGCTTCCCGAAAGGACTTACTGGGGATCGTACCGTTATGTAGACAAACTCCTCCCACGCGGGGATTCATATCAACTACAGCTACACGTTTGCCGAGTTTAACTGCCTGAATCGCAGCCTTTTGCCCACCCGGGCCGCTACCGATAACTATCAGATCATAATCGTATTTCTCGCTCATACGGGTACTATCGGAAGAGTTAAGAAAAAATCTGAAAGATTTCTTACAGCCTCAAAGTGGCTTCCGGCCTAAGTATAATTACTTGAAATCAAAAAATTTTTATTGTTTGATATTCTACCCGGTGCACGGCGGCGACCCATGTTGCTCTGTCTGCCACCGAAGAAGATCACTTAGTATCAATCCGACTAAACCCTGCCTGAACGATGCCACAGTTCCCACAGTTTGACATTTTTAAGAAATACATAAAAAGCCTCAACGATGGCTACAAAAAGCCCGCGAATACCTTCTCTGTAGCCTTGCTTAATTACATAAAACTTAAAAAAGCGATACCACGGATTAAAAAAAATCTTAAGGTACGACGGTTTGACACCTTCATTAAACAGGGCTTGGGCAGCAGCACTTGAGTGGCTGTTTACCGCATGAATATGATCCGACAAACTACCATAAGTATAGTGCTCAATATGCCCGTTAAGCCTCCCGACTGCCCCATTCACTATTGCCTTTTCGTGCGGATCCCTGCCGCCCCAGCTGGCTTTCTCTTTTCTTAAAAGCCTTAAACGGTACTCCGGATACCATCCCCCTTTAGTCCACCATTTACCAAGGTAATAAATTAAACGTTTAATTTCATAACCATCGGCCAAGGTCTCGCCTGATTGCTCCCGACTTAATAGTTCTAATATTTCATCACGCAGCCCTTCTGTAACAACCTCATCAGCATCAATATTAAGTACCCAGGGATGAGTGCACACAGAAAGTCCATAGGCTTTCTGTTTAACAAATCCGGGCCACTCCCTGACATAAATTTTATCTGTAAACTCCCTTGCAATCTCTAGCGTTCGATCAGTGGAACCGCTGTCAACAACAATGATTTCATCACACCAGCTAATGCTCTTAAGCGCACGCCTTATGTCTGCCTCTTCGTTACAGCATATTATAAAAGCTGAGATTTGCTCTCTTCTAGCCACAAAGCCTTCTCCGAAATTTGTTGACAAGCTCAATTAAAAACACTATTGCACAATAATTACCAGTGGTTATAAATGCAGGCTGTAGTACATTACTGTTCTATCGACAAGCAGCCTTATTAAATTGTATGTATTTACTACTCACCAGTAGGATTTTTTAAATGAATATACTTGGAATTTCAGCTTTTTACCACGACAGCGCCGCCTGTTTGGTCCGGGATGGAGACATAGTGGCAGCTGCCCAGGAGGAACGATTCACCCGTAAAAAACACGACCCGGAGTTTCCCTCTAATGCGGCCCGCTATTGTCTGGCTTCGCAAAATCTCTCAATTGATCAGATTGACTATGTTGTCTTTTACGATAAGCCTGTTCTTAAATTTGAGAGGCTGCTTGAAACCTACCTTACTACAGCCCCTAAAGGTTTTACGTCATATGCCCGCGCACTGCCGCTCTGGCTAAAGCATAAGCTCTGGATTCCGGACACCATAAAAAACGAACTTGAGTACGAAGGCGAAATTTTATTTACCGAGCATCACCAGAGCCACGCCGGAAGCGCCTTTTATCCCTCCCCCTTTCAGGAAGCTGCCATATTGACTATTGACGGCGTAGGTGAGTGGACAACAAACAGCCTCGGTGTCGGCAAAGGTAATCATTTTTCGATAATTAAAGATATTAAGTTCCCGCACTCACTCGGTCTGCTCTATTCGGCTTTTACCTATTTTACAGGATTTAAAGTTAATTCAGGTGAATATAAGGTGATGGGGCTAGCGCCATACGGAGAGCCGAAATACGTTCAGACTATTTATGACAACCTGATTGATCTTAAAGAAGACGGGTCTTTTCACCTGAATCTTAAATACTTTAACTATATGCAGGGGCTTACCATGACCAACGATCACTTTGCTGATCTCTTTGGGGGCCCGCGCCGGAAACCTGAAACCCCCATAACCCAGCGTGAAATGGATCTGGCCCGTTCAATTCAGGAAGTTGTAGAAGAGTGCATGTTAAGGCAGGCAAGATATCTGCATAAGGAAACCGGACTGGACAATCTCTGTCTGGCCGGAGGTGTTGCTTTAAATTGTGTCGGAAACGGTCGAATATTACGCGAAGGCCCCTTTAAAAACCTGTGGATTCAACCGGCTGCCGGTGATGCCGGTGGTGCCCTCGGAAGTGCGCTTTGTGTCTGGTACGGATATCTTGATAATCCACGGCTTACCGATAGCACCAGAGATTCCCAGCATGCGTCACTTCTGGGGCCGGAATACACTAACGAAGAAGCAAAACTTGCCCTGGATGCTTTCGGAGCTAAATATACCGAGTTAAGTGATCAGGAGCTTTATAAAACAGTTGCTGATTTACTGGCACAGGAAAAGGTGGTTGGCTGGTTTCAGGGCCGTATGGAATTTGGCCCGCGCGCCCTCGGTAACCGCAGCATTCTCGGTGATCCGCGCTCTACCACAATGCAGTCAAAGATGAATCTTAAGATAAAATTCCGCGAATCTTTCAGGCCATTTGCACCGGCAGTTATGCTTGAGCACTGTTCTGAATACTTTGAGCTTGATACGGAGTCTCCTTACATGCTGCTTGTAGCGCCGGTAAAAAAAGAACGCCGGCGTGAGATGACCGAGGAAGAGAAAAAACTCTTCGGCATAGCCAAGCTTAACGTACCGCGCTCTGATATCCCTGCAGTAACGCATGTAGATTATTCTGCCAGAATAGAAACGGTATCACGTACACAAAATCCCAGGTTTTATGCTCTGCTTGAAGCCTTTAAAGAAAAGACCGGTTGCCCGGTCCTGGTTAATACCAGCTTTAATGTGCGTGGAGAGCCTATTGTCTGCACACCATCAGATGCCTATACCTGTTTTATGCGAACAGAGATGGATGTGCTCGTTGTAAATAACTACATCTTAATGAAAGAGGATCAACCGAAGTGGCAGGAAGAAGTGGATTGGCGCGAGAAGTACGAGCTGGATTAGAAGTAGAGCCAGAGGATATGCCAAAACAGGTTGAACCCTCACATCCGCTGGATCAGCTCTATTACAGGAAACCTTTAAGAGTTCATGTGCGTGAGTTTGCGCTTTTGTGGGCAGCGATTGTATTTGGTTACTGCGCATTTAAGATTTATAACGGTACTGCTACAGAAACCCTGCTTTTAACCTGTTTATTTGTCGGCACGGCTCTGATTGCACTCGGCTATTTTATGCCTGCTGTATTACTGCCTTTTTGGCGGGCCTGGATGAAGCTGGCTGAAATACTCAACGTTGTTGTAACTTTTGTCATTCTGGCCTCCGTATGGACTCTACTTTTTATCCCGATTGCCCTGCTGCTTAAGCTAATGAGCATTAAAGTTATGGATACCAGTTTCGATCGCAGCAGAGAATCCTACTGGGAAGATCGCAAAGATAAACTCCATGATTTTAAGCTGCTTGAGAGACAGTTTTAAGATTATAACTGTAAATAATTTTCTGCACCTATGCTTTCCTCTGCTGGTATTACCCTCCCTGGTACCGGCACCTGCCAGCTTGAAAAAGGCCGCTCAGCTTCCAGCGTATTAATTGAGCTTGATAAACTGAAAGTTGTCTATGATTTTGGCACCTGAGCGATTCCGGGATTATCGAGCTAGCCTGCCGGAACAGGGCGAAAAAATCATCTGCCTGCACCTTTACCGCAGGCTTGATATTTCTTATCTAGCTGAAACATCAAGGCAAAAAGGCTTTACCGGCGAGCTGATGACCGGAGTTGATCTGGCAAGCTTTAATCTTCCCTGATGCTGCTTTTCTCTTGGTTAATGTCCTCATAATGCTATAATAATTAGGATAAAGTATTTGTGGAGTTGGAGGGAAAAATGTCGTGGAGTCCAAATCAACACAATAAAAACGACAGGTCGAGAACCCTTGATAAACTTGTTGAATTCCGGGTTCGTTTATGGGAGTTGGCGCAACGGAAATTCCGGGAGGCTACCCTTCCTGATTTTCGCGAAGAGGGCAAAAAAGAGCTTGAAGCCCAAGAGGCCAATAAGGCAACAGCCTGAAAAACGCTAGCTTAAAACCTCGGGGTTTACTATCGCAGCAGGAGTTTTCCTCTCAAAAACTGCTATTGCATTCTCAGCCGCCATTAAAGCCATCTTTGTACGCGTTTCAATAGTGGCGCTTCCAAGGTGTGGAAGCAGCACCACATTTTCAAGTTCAAAGAGCCCCGGATGTACTTCCGGTTCATTTTCATACACATCGAGTCCAGCGGCCCTGATTCGATTTGAACGCAGTGCCTCCACCAGGGCACTTTCATCCACAACCGGCCCGCGCGCAGTATTTACCAGTATGGCTGACGGTTTCATTGCAGCCAATTCCTTCTCGCCAATTAAATGGCGAGTCTCCTCAGTAAGCGGGACGTGAATGCTGACAATATCCGCCTCCGATAACAGCTCACTTAATTCAACTTTTTTCGCCCTAAGCTCCTCTTCAGCCTCTCTAGATACGCTGCGGTTAGTATAGAGAATCCTCATCCCGAACCCTTTAGCTCTTCTGGCCGTAGCCAGGCCTATCCGGCCCATGCCTACAATCCCCAGGGTCTTACCGAATACATCACCCCCTAAAAGCATAAGTGGTCCCCAGCCCTTAAACTTTCCGGCGCGTACAAAGCGGTCGCCTTCGGTTATCCGCCTGGCAGCCGCCATAATTAAAGCCCAGGCAAGGTCGGCGGTCGTTTCGGTTAAAACACCGGGAGTATTACAGACAGGTATACCCAGCTCAGTAGCTGCTTTTACATCTATATTATTATAACCAACTGCATAATTAGAGATAACCTTAAGATTCGGGTTGGACTCGATAACCTCCCTGTCAATTGTATCCGTAAGAAGACAAAGCAGCGCATCTTTTCCGCTTATCCCTGCAATTATCTCTTGCTTACTTAACACCCGATCTTCACTGTTATACTCCATGTCGAAATAGCCGCTCAGTTTTTTCATGCCCTCTTCGGGGAGCTCTCTTGTAAGAAAAAGTTTTGGTTTCATAATTTACCCCTTGTTTTGAAGTTTAGCCGCATAATTAAAACTTAGTTCCTCTAAAAGATCCGCTGCGCGCGCGATTGAATCTGCAACTGAAGCAGCACTGTCGAGCAGACAGATAATATCCTTAAATCCTTCAAGCTGCTCTACCCCTTCACCGCGGCGGCCACAGAACGCCACTACAGGAACGTTATGTTTTGCCGCCAATTGCAGTACACCCCAGGGGACTTTACCTTCCATGGTCTGGCTGCTTAGCTCCCCCTCTCCGGTTATCACAAGATCTGCGGTTTTAATCTGTTCTTCAAGCTTTAAAAGATCGGCTACAAGCTTAAAGCCCGGCAGAAGCCCTGTGTTAAAAAATGCCAGAAATGAAATCGCAAACCCCCCGGCTGCACCGCTTCCCGGAATATCACGAACGCTCTTACCACAGGTTTTTTCAAGTAAGCTTACATAGTGCTCAAGCCCCTTTTCAATCACCAGTACATCTTCGGTGCTTGCACCCTTTTGCGGACTGTAAACTCTGGCAGCACCGTTTGGCCCTAGCAGCGGGTTTTTAACGTCACAGGCAATTTTAAAAACTGCCTTAAATGCAGCTTCCGGTAGAGATGTTGTAACTATCCCTGAAATTTGCTGCAGCGTCTCTGCAGAGGGCAGAATCTCTTTACCATTTGAATCCAAAAACTTTGCTCCCATAGCTGTGAGTGCTCCGCTGCCACCCTCGCTGGTAGCACTCCCGCCTATACAGAGGATTATCTC